>NZ_JBEZKL010000029.1:0-69430 GCF_040704695.1 Streptomyces sp. NPDC048411 | reverse complement strand
CGGACCTCTTCCATCTCCTCAGGTGTCACACCTCAAAGAAGATCACAACCCTACTCCTGCTTGATCATCCGGGGTACCTAACAAAGCCCTACTAGAGAAGAGATCTGTAGGTGTCAGGCCTGGGCGCAGGCGACAGGCCTGGGCAGGATCAAGCCCGTCCGGAGCCGGGGCCGGCCGAAACGGCCTGCCGGACGCCCCCGGCCCTACGCTCTTTGGCGCCCCGCCCATGCCGACCGCACCACGCCCGCCGCGGCGATCAGGAACCCCACGCCCATCAGCATGCACAAGGCGTACGCGAAGGGCGGGAACGGGTCGGTCCCGAGGAACAGCGGAGCCACCGTGACCAGTGTGGCCAGTGCCCCGATGAAGAAAACGATCGCGCCGACGCGGACAAGCCGGTCACCTGCGCCAGAGGGAGGAGTACTCACCCCGCCAGGGTAGTTCCCGCCCCGGAGAACCCGTTCCTTCACCCGGAGTGCGCCGTTTCTGGACAGAGTCCGGATGACCAGGCTTGACGGGGGGTACTGCACCTGTGGAGGCTTCTGCCAGCAGGGGAGCACGACCACTGGACGGCCTGACCTGCTGAGGCTTGGTTCCGGCTTATGGGTTGAGATGGGGTGCGTGCTTTGCCGACTGGCAAGGTCAAATGGTTCAACAGCGAGAAGGGCTTCGGCTTCCTTTCCCGCGACGACGGTGGCGACGTGTTCGTGCACTCGTCGGTGCTCCCTGACGGAGTCGACGCACTCAAGCCCGGCCAACGCGTCGAATTCGGCGTCGTCGCAGGTCAGCGCGGAGATCAGGCGCTCTCGGTGGCGATCCTCGACCCGACCCCGTCCGTCGCTGCCGCCCAGCGCCGCAAGCCGGACGAGCTCGCATCGATCGTGCAGGACCTGACGACGCTGCTGGAGAACATCACGCCGATGCTGGAGCGGGGCCGCTACCCCGACAAGGCGGCCGGCAGGCAGATCGGCGGCCTGCTGCGCGCGGTCGCCGACCAGCTCGACGTCTAGTGTTCCTCCCGTCAGCGGGCGTCCGGCCGCAACCCGTTGCGGCCGGACTCAGGCGAACGACAGAGCGTCCGGGCCGAGGGGCGGCACCAGCCCCTCGGCCGCCGCGCGCGTGAGCAGCCCGCGGACCGCCGCATAGCCGTTCTCGCCGAGGTCGGCGGTGAACTCGTTCACGTACAGCCCGATGTGCTGGTCTGCGACGGCCGGGTCCATCTCCTGGGCATGCTCCAGCACGTACGGCCGGGACATGTCCGGGTCGTCCCACGCCATCTGTACCGACGTGCGGATCGACTCGGCCAGCAGCTTCAGCGTCTTTGCGCCCAGTGACCGCTTGGCGATGATCGCGCCGAGCGGGATCGGCAGCCCGGTCGTCGCCTCCCAGTGCTCGCCCATGTCGGCGAGGCTGTGCAGCCCGTAGTTCCGGTATGTGAAACGCGCCTCGTGGATGACGAGACCGGCGTCCACCTTCCCGTCCCGCACGGCGGGCATGATCTCGTCGAACGGCATGACGACGATCTCGCCGACATAGCCCGGCAGGACATCCGCCGCCCAGAGCCGGAACAGCAGATACGCGGTGGAGCGCTCGCTCGGAACGGCGACGGTCTTTCCCGTCAGATCCGTACCCGGCTCCTTCGTCAGGACGAGCGGCCCGCAGCCGCGGCCCAGCGCACCGCCGCAGGGCAGCAGGGCGTACTCCTCCAGGACCCAGGGCAGCACCGCGTACGACACCTTCAGCACGTCCAGCTCGCCGCGCTCGGCCATGCCGTTCGTGATGTCGATGTCGGCGAAGGTGACATCGAGGGCGGGCGCGCCGGGGACCCTGCCGTGCGCCCAGGCGTCGAAGACGAAGGTGTCGTTCGGGCACGGCGAGAAGGCGATCTTCACAGCGGTGCCGGGCTTCGCGGTGCCCTCAGTCGAGTCGGTCATGCTGGGTCCAACCTTCCAGTACGGGGGTGAGCTTCCCGAACGCGTCGGTGAGTGCGGCCAGCGCGTCGCCGATGCGCCAGGCGTCCCGGTCGCGCGGGCCGACGGCATTCGACACGGCCCGGATCTCCAGCACCGGTACGCGCAGCCGGTCGGCTGCCTCGGCGACCCCGAAGCCCTCCATGGCCTCGGCGACGGCGTCCGGATGCGCGCCGCGGAGGGCGGCGGCGCGGGCGGCGCTGCCGGTCACGGTGGAGACGGTGAGGATGTCGCCGGTGACCGCGCCGGTCGCGGCGGCCACGTCCCGTACCAGGGCCGGCGGCGGCTCGAACCGGTCCCGGCCGAAGCCCAGGGCGGTGACGGGCACGAATCCGTCGGGGGTCTCCGCGCCCAGATCGGCGGCGACGATCGCGCTCGCGACGACGAGGGAGCCGACCGGGGCGCCGGGCGCGAACCCGCCGCCGATACCGGCGGAGACCACCAGGCCGTAGGACCCGGAGGCAAGCCCGAACGCGGCGGCGGCGGCCGCGGACGCCGGACCGGCGCCGCCCGCGAGGACATCGACACCGCCGACGCGGTGCAGCTCGGCGCCCGGTGCCCGGACCACCTCCGGTCCGTCCGTGAACGCACGCGTGACCGCGTCCCGTTCCACCGGGACAGCGGTCACGACGAGCACACGCACGGGGAGGGACCTCCCGGGTCGGGAGGGGATCAGCTGGTCTTCACGAGGGTGAAGTGCCAGATGCCCGTCAGCTTCTTGCCCGTGGTCTCCACGATGCTGATCTCCGTCTTGTTCGCGGTCGCGCCGGTCTGGCTGGAGAAGAAGGCGCTGCCCGGGATGGACCGGTAGGTCTTCTTGTACGGCTCCTGCTCGGCCTGCTGGCCGTTGATGAAGAGGGTCCAGCCGTTGTCCGCGATCTTCGGGTCGACGCCGAAGCGGACCTTGTCGTCCATCGCGACCTTGACGGTGTGCTCGGCCTTTTTGTTGTTGAGGCAGCCCTGGATCAGCGACTCCTTGATGGCGTCGCCGCCGTTGTAGCAGGTTGCCTCGGCACTCACCGAGTTGTCGCCGACCGTCACGGTGGCGAGCGGCGTCGGCTTTTCGCAGGCGGACAGGACAAGGAGTCCCGCGGATACGGCACCAAGAGCGACGCCGATTCGACGGCCCTTACCGGAGAAGAACGCAACGGTCATGGGCCGAAGGCTATCGGTCGCTCCCGCTCACGCCACGCGGGGGTGCGGCGAGCCGCGCCGAGCCGCACCCAGCAAACCCCGTACGGAGGCTGCCACACCGAGGGCGAGGATCCCCGCAGCGACCGACATTCCCAGTACGCCGTTGAGGGGGAGGACGATGCCGATACCGCCGCCGACCACCCAGGCCATCTGGAGCAGTGTCTCGGACCGGGCGAACGCCGACGCGCGGACCTCCTCGGGCACGTCGCGCTGGATCATCGCGTCCAGCGACAGCTTGGACAGTGCCTGGGTGAAACCCGCCACAGCGCCGAGCGCGGCGACCATCACGGTGGAGAAGAAGACCGCGGCGAGGACGGCGACACCGAGCGCCAGCCCCAGCACCGAGGCGATGATCGCCTCCGGGCCGCGGGCCCGGAGCCAGGAGCCCATCGCCGTGCCGAGGGCATTGCCGACCCCGGCCGCGACACCGACGATGCCGAGCGAGACGGCCGCGCTCTGCCCGGCGAGCGGGTGCACCCGCAGCAGGAACGCGAGGAAGAAGATCAGGAAGCCGGAGAGCGCGCGGTGCGCGGCGTTGGCCTGGAGCCCGTGCAGGACGGACGGCCCGACGGTCCGCAGCCCCAGCCGCTTCTCCTTGTTTCCGTTGGCCCTGGCCCTGCCCTTCGTGCCGTTGACCCCGGAGGGAGTGGTGCGGACGGAGGGCTGATGGCTGTGCGGCTCGACCAGCTGGGCGCGGCGTTCGCCCTTCGCCGAGTCGACCTTGCGGGGCAGCGTGAAGGCGAGAACGGTGCCGCCGGTGAAGATGAGACACGCGCCGTAGAGCGGCCAGGGCGCCCCGATGGTCTGCAGCCCGGCCCCGATGGGCGCCGCCACGCCCGTGGCCAGAAGCCCGGCCAGGGTGACCCGGGAATTGGCCTTCACCAGGGAGAAACGGGGTGGCAACAGGCGTGGCACGACCGCGCTGCGCACGACCCCGTACGCCTTCGAGGCGACCAGCACGCCCAGTGCCGCCGGATACAGCTCCAGGCCGCCTGTGGCGACCGCGCCCGACATCGTGAGCGCGAGCACCGCACGCGCCAGCATGGCGCCCGCCATCGCGGCGCGGCGGCCGTGCGGCAGACGGTCCAGGAGCGGGCCGATGACGGGGGCGAGGAGAGTGAACGGCGCCATCGTCACGGCGAGGTAGAGGGCGACGCGGCCCCGCGCCTCGTCCGTCGGGACGGAGAAGAACACGGTCGACGCGAGCGCCACCGTGACCATCACGTCGCCCGCGCCGTTCACGGCGTGCAACTCGATGAGTTTGCCGAGTCCGGACTCTCCGGCCCCGTGGGCGTGCGTCGCCTTGCGGATGCCTTTCGCGGTGCCGGTGAACGGCGTGTGCAGGGCATGACCGATCGACCGGGCCGTCCTGCGGAGCGGGCCGGACCCGTCGTGCGACCTGGCGGAAGCCACCTCGACATACTGCCCCAGCCACTGCGGTAACGAACCGAGAACGGTACAGGGCGCGGGGTTCGCCGCCCTGTCGGGTCAGCGAGCACCCTGCCGACAGGGCATTCCTGCGACCGCTCGGCCCGGACACCGCGGTGGATGCGCAGTCGTTTGGGACGGGAGGTGGGCGGGGAGCTGCGGAGAGGGTAGCGTGCGTAGCGCGCCCCCGGCGGTTTTTCTTGGCCGCGCGCCTCTCGGCGATCCCGCAGAATGGATAGCAGAAGGCGCGCCCGAGGCAGGCACAACGGGTGCGGACGTCGACGCGGCCCCCAGGTCCGCTCCGCCCGCAATCGTTATGGCCGAAATCGATGGATCTGCTGGCGCACTCGTGAGACGGCGTATGGAGAGAAGCGAGACCTGTGAGTGCTGCTACGACGCGAAGCCGTACTGCCCGTACCCCTGCCCCCGACCGTCTGTGCGCCGAGGCGGTAGATCTCGCGCGCGCGGCGGCCGAGGAAGTGGCCGCGCCGGGGGAGGTCGGTGAGCACGTGGGTCTGGTCTCCGAGGGGGACCGGGTGGTCACGCACTACTTCGAGTGCAAGGAACCCGGCTACAAGGGCTGGCGTTGGGCGGCGACGGTCGCCAGGGCCTCCCGCGCCAAGGTCGTCACGTTCGACGAGGCGGTACTGCTGCCGGGGACCGACGCGCTGCTCGCTCCCGAGTGGGTGCCATGGAGCGAGCGGCTGCGGCCCGGCGACATGGGACCTGGTGATCTGCTGCCGACGGAGGCGGAGGATCTGCGTCTGGAGCCGGGGTACAGCGGCGAGGACGAGCCCGCGCCGAACTCGGTGGCCTCCGAGATGTCGGAGGAGATGGCCGACCTCGTCGACGCGGAGGACGCGGAACTCACCACGCGCCCGGAGCCGACAAGGCGCGGCTCCATCGCCGCGCTCGCGGAAGAGCTCGGCATGCGGCGGGCACGGGTGCTGTCCCGGTACGGGCTGCATGTCGCGGCCGACCGCTGGGACGAGGCATTCGGCGCGAAGACGCCGATGGCTCAGGCGGCACCGGCATCCTGTGTCACCTGCGCCTTCCTGGTGCCGCTGGCGGGTTCGCTGCGGCAGGCCTTCGGCGTGTGCGCGAACGAGTTCGGCCCGGCGGACGGTCATGTGGTCTCCCTGTCGTACGGCTGCGGTGGGCACTCGGAGGCAGCGGTGATGCCGAAGCCGCCGAAGCCGGCGCCGCACGCGCTGGACACGATGCAGGTGGACGAGTACCCGCTGCGCCCGGCGCGGGACAGCGGATCGGTCCCGGTGGAACCGGATGAGCCGTCGGAGGACCTGGGCCACTCCTGACACTCCTGGCCGCTGGGGGGTCCGGGTTTGCGGTACCCGGGGGTCGCGCGCTGCGGTGCGGCCCCGGGACTCCCGGTGGGTGCTTTGTCCTCAATCGCCGGACGGGCTCGGTGTGGGATTCGGGCGTGTCGTCCTCAAGCGCCGGGCGGGCTGGATGGGGCCGGGGGCGTTCTTCGGGGGCGGAATCGAGCCCGGTCCGGCGGCTGAGGGCAAGGTGTCGAGGACGTGCCGGGTTCGCGGCCCCCGCCGTCGCTTTCGGCTCGCCGAGAAGGTTCCCCGTGTTCTGAAGGGGACGTGACCCGGGCGGTGCCGCGCCGGGGGCATTTCACGCCTGTTCGGCGATGGGGGGACAAGGGTGGTGCCCCACCGCCGCGCCACGCAGGATTGCCGGTCGCGGTACCTTCGGGCGCACACTGGCGGCACGGGTGTACGCGCACGCAGGCGCACACACCCCCGCCGCACACGGGTAACGCGTCACCGGACAGAGCGGAGTCAGAGCGTGAGCATGAATGCGACCGAGGGGGCCGATCCGTTCGGGACGGCACGGCTGCGGCGCGGCGTGCTCGACGCCTGGGGCGCCGGTCCGGCCCGGTTCCGGGAGGACGCCAACGCCGAGGAGGACCTCGCGCTCGGCGGGTACCGCGACCGCCTCGTCGTCGAGCTCGCCCAGAACGCCGCCGATGCGGCCGCCCGCGCCGGCGTCCCCGGCCGACTCCGTCTCACCCTTCACCCCGCCTCGGACACCGGACCCGCCGTCCTCGCCGCCGCCAACACCGGCGCCCCCCTCGACGCCACCGGCGTCGAATCGCTCAGCACGCTCCGCGCCTCCGCCAAGCGCGAGGGTCACGAGTCCGCCGTCGGCAGGTTCGGCGTCGGGTTCGCCGCCGTCCTCGCGGTCAGCGACGAGCCCGCCGTCATCGGCCGGCACGGCGGCGTCCGCTGGTCCCTCGCCGAGGCCCGTGACCTCGCCCGCGAGGCCGCCGTCGGCAGCCCGGGCCTCGGTGACGAACTCCGCCGCCGCGACGGCCACGTACCGCTGCTGCGTCTTCCGCTGCCCGCCGAGGGCACCGCACCGGACGGGTACGACACCGTCGTCGTCCTGCCGCTGCGCGACGGCGTCGCCGAGGACCTCGTCGGACGGCTGCTCGACGCCGTCGACGACGCGCTCCTCCTGACGCTCGGCGGTCTCGAAGAGGTCGTCATCGACACCCCCGAGGACCTACGGACGCTGCGCCGCTCCCAGCACGGCCCGTACACACACATCGACGACTCCGCGTACGGCACGAACCGCTGGCGCACCGTCGCCCAGCACGGGCCGATCGAGCCGGCCCTGCTCGCCGACCGTCCGCTGGAGGAACGGCTGCGCCCGCACTGGTCGGTGACCTGGGCGGTGCCCGTGGACGCGGAAGGGGCGCCGGTGTACCCCCGTACCGCCCCCGTCGTCCACGCGCCGACCCCCACCGACGAGCCCCTCGGCGTCCCCGCCCTGCTCATCGCGTCGCTGCCGCTCGACACCACCCGCCGCCACCCCGCGCCCGGCCCGCTCACCGACTTCCTGGTGCAGCGCGCGGCCGACGCGTACGCCGAACTGCTCGCCGACTGGCAGCCGGTGTCCATCGCTACCCTCGACCTCGTGCCCGGCCCGCTCGGCAAGGGCGCACTGGACGGTGCCGTGCGCGGCGCGATCCTGGACCGGCTGTCGCGCGTCGCGTTCCTGGAGCCCGCCGCCCCGCGCGACGCCGCCGCCGAACCCGAGCAGTGGGACGCCTGGGACGCCGGGGCGGAGAGCGTCCGCGTGGCCACCACCGCGCTGCGGCCGATCGAGGCAGAGGTCGTGGAGGGGGTGGGCGCCGAGACCGTTCAGGTGCTGGCCGAGGTGCTGCCGTGCCTGCTGCCCGCGGGACTTGAGCGCCGGAGCGAACTGCGTACCCTCGGCGTCGCCCGGGTACCGCTGACCGAGGCGATCGACCGGCTCGCCGGTCTGGAGCGCGAACCCGCCTGGTGGTGGCGGCTGTACGAGAGCCTGTCGGGAATCGACCCCGACCGGCTCTCCGGACTTCCGGTCCCGCTGGCCGGAGCGGTGGAGAGCGCGGTGGGCGCCCCGGACATCGCGCCGCCCCGCACCGCCATCGGCCCCCGTCAGGTTCTCCTGCCGCTCCCCGACGCCCTCACCGGCCCGGTCCTGGGCCGACTGGCCCGGCTCGGGCTGAAGGTCGCGCATCCGGATGCCGCCCATCCGCTCCTGGAGAAGCTGGGCGCCCTGCCCGCCACTCCGCGCGCGGTGCTGACGACCCCGCAGGTGCGTGCGGCCGTCGCCGGTTCGCTGGACGCCGGAGAGGTGTGGGACGAGGACGCGCTGGACGCGGAAGAGCTCGCGGACACCGTCCTCACGCTCGTCCGGGACGCCGACCTCGAGCCGGGCGACGAACCCTGGCTCGGTGCGCTCGCCCTCCCCGACGAGGACGGTGAGCCCGCACCTGCCGGTGAACTCGTGCTGCCGGGAAGCCCGTTCGCGAGCATCATGCGCGAGGGCGAACTCGCGCTCTGCGACGAGGAGCTGGCGGACCGCTGGGGTGAGCAGCCGCTGACCGCCTGCGGGGTGCTGGCCACCTTCGCGCTCGTCCGGGCCACCGATGTCGTCCTCGACCCCGATGAACTGGAGCCGCGCGAAGGCGACTTCGCCGAACCCGACGACGCGGGACTGCTCGACGCCGTCGACGTGTGGTGCGAGGACATTCTCGACCAGCTGCAATTGAGTCTGCCGCCGCGCAGCGGTGACGACGAGGGGTGGTGGTCGGGCGACGGGCGGGTCTCCGTGCCGCCCGTCGCCACCGAACTCGTCGCCGTCCGCGACCTCGACCTCGTCGACGACGACGCCTGGCCGCAGGCGCTCGCCCTGCTCTCCCGGCCGCCGCTGCGCGACGCGCTGACCCAGCCGGTGCGGGTGCTGCTCCCGGACGGCACGACCCGATCCGTGCGCCCGTACACCGCCTGGTGGCTGCGCGACCACCCGGTGCTCGACGGCCGCCGCCCGGCGGGGCTGCGGGCCGCGGGCGGCGACCCGCGACTGTCCGGACTGTACGACTCCACCGACGCGACCGGCTTCGACGACGCCCAGGTGCTGCACGCCCTCGGCGTACGGACCTCCGTCGCCGCGCTCCTCGACGAGCCGGGCGGTGCGGCGGAACTCCTCGGCCGGCTCGCGGACGAGGACCGTCCGGTCGGCTCCGTACAACTCCACGAGCTGTACACGGCCCTGGCCGATCTCGACCCGGAACAGGTCACGCTGCCCGACGAGCTGCGGGCCGTGGTCGACGGCGAGGTACGGGTCGTCGACGCGGCCGACGCGCTGATCGCGGACGCCCCCGACCTGCTGCCGCTGACGGGCAGTCTGCCGCTCCTGCCGGTGGCCCCGGCGCGCGCCGCGGAACTGGCCGAGCTGTTCCAGGTGCGGCGGCTCGGTGAGACCGTCGAGGCGGAGGTGACGACGGACGGCGAGGAGCACCAGGTGCCGGAGTCGGTACGGATCCTGCTCGGTGCCGGTACCCCGGACACGTACGTCGAACACGGCGAACTCCGCGCGGGCGGCGTCGAACTGGACTGGCGCCGCACCCCGGACGGGACCGTCCACGCCTCGACGCTGGAGGGTGTCGCGGCGGGTCTGGCCTGGGCGGCAGGTCAGTGGCCGCGCCGTTTCGAGGTCGCGGCCCTGCTGCAGGACCCGTCGCGCACAGAGGAGTTGGCGCGCGACCGCTGGTTCGACTGACAGGGCGGAGGGGGCGGAACGCGTCAATACCCTGGCAGGGTCACGTATTCGCAAAAATGCCCACGGTTCACACAACCGTTCACGCGCCCCATGGGTCTCGATCTGTGAAGTCACCAGGCTTCACAGACGACCTTGGGCCCGGGAACGGACGACCTCCGCGGGCCCCTTCTCCACATTGGGGAATGAAACATGCGTATTCGTGCCACCGTGGCTGCCGTAACCGGCGCCCTGGCCCTCTCCGCCCTCGTCGTTCCGTCTGCGGCTCAGGCCGACGACGCGCACCGCTCCACTGTCCTCGATGCCGCGCGCGCCGCTCAGGCCGCGTCCGGCGCGCAGTCCGGTGCGAAGTCCGGCGCGCGCTCCGTCACCGCTGCCGGGACCGTCGGTGCCCCGCTCGACCTGACCTTCTCCAAGTTCACCGTGAACGGCGGCAAGCCGATCGCCGTGGGTACCTCCGCCACGAAGACCGTGGCGACCACGTACACCGTGACGCACGCCGCCGACGTGAACATCTTCGCCCCCGGCTTCGTACTCGACGTCTCGCTCTACCGCGGTTCGTTCGACAATTCGACGAACGAGCTCTACGGCGCCAAGCCCCCCACCTGCACGGCCGTCTCCTCGACGGTCGCCACCTGCAAGGGGCAGATCGCCATCTCGCCGTACTACGACCTCATCGGCAACGCGGACGCCACGACGTGGAAGGCGATGGGCTTCGCCGTCGACTACAACGGCCAGAACCCGGAGAACCCCGACCCCACCAAGATCGACTTCGCGCTGCAGGACGGCCTGGGTACCACCAAGCTCCAGCGCTTCTCGAAGCTGACGGTCAACGCTTCTCCGGAGCCCGTGAAGAAGGGCAGGACCATCACGGTCACGGGCAAGCTGTCGCGCGCCAACTGGGACACGCTTGCCTACGCGGGCTACTCGGCCCAGCCGGTGAAGCTCCAGTTCCGCAAGAAGACCAGCTCCACCTACACCACGTTGAAGACGATCAAGTCGGGCAGCACCGGCAACCTGAAGACCACGGCCACGGCCACGGTCGACGGCTACTGGCGCTACAGCTTCGCCGGTACGGCCACCACCCCGGCCGTCACCTCCGCCGCCGACTTCGTCGACGTGCAGTAGTTCCACGCCCGATTGCAGGCGTAGTTCCACACGAGCAGCGGGATCTCCGGGAGGGGGTCCCGCTTCTCGTGCCCCCATCCCGTGCGTCCCCGTTCGGCCCGCCGGGTCCACTGACGCACTGACCCATCGGGTCCCGCCGCGGCCGGAGCCACCACGCCACCCGCCCGACGGACCCCTTTCTCCACCGGAGAAGACATGCGTATACGTGCCACTGTCGCCGCCGCGTCCGGCGCCCTGATCCTGTCCGCCCTCGCCGTCCCGGCCGCGCACGCGGCAACGGCGGATCCCGTCATCTCCAAGGTCAGCGTCAACGGCGGCAAGAACACCGTCCTGGGCACCACGGCAGCGAAGACCATCACCGTGTCGGTCACCGCCTCGCACGCCTCCGGCATAGCTGATGGCTGGGTGATCCTGTGGCACGGGAAGAGCCTGGACGAGGGCAGGGACGGCGTGCTGCTGCCGAACGAGGAGGACGCGACCTGCAAGGCCGCGAGCGCCACCACCTCCACCTGCTCGTACACCATCACGATCGACCCGAGGGCCGATCTGACGAAGAACGCGCTGGCCGGCTCCTGGCATGTCCTCGCCGGCGCGGAGGCCAAGGACGGCTCCAGCACGTCCTACGACTCCTACGCCACGGCGAAGATCCAGCGGCTGTCGAAGCTGACGGTCAATGCCTCCCCGGAGCCCGTCAAGAAGGGCAGGACCATCACGGTCACGGGCAAGCTGTCGCGCGCCAACTGGGAGACGCACGCCTACGCGGGCTACACGAGCCAGCCGGTGAAGCTTCAGTTCCGCAAGAAGGGCAGCTCCACGTACGCCACGGTGAAGACGATCAAGACGAACAGCATCGGCAACCTGAAGACCACGGTCACCGCCTCGGTCGACGGCTACTGGCGCTACAGCTTCGCCGGTACGTCCACCACCCCGGCCGTCACCACCGCCGGTGACTTCGTCGACGTGCGGTAACGGCTACGCGGGGAAGCGGCGGCTGACCAGTCTCCAGGTGAACTCCAGGGCAGCCGCCGCCATCACCGCTATCGCCACCGCCGTCCACGGCATGACCGCGCCCACCAGCTTCAGCGCGAAGAAGTTCTGCAGCCACGGCACCACCAGCACGACCAGGAACGCCGCTCCCATCGACGCGACCAGGACGATCCGCCACCAGGTGTACGGGCGGGCGATGATCGCGAGCACCCACATCGAGACCAGGAACAGCGTCAGCGTCGCCACGCTGGTCTCCGCGTCCAGCGCCCCTGCCCCCGTGTAGTAGTGCCGGGCGATCATGTACGTCACGAAGGTGGCGATGCCCGCGATGAGGCCGGAGGGCACCGAGTACCGCATGACTCTGCGGACGAAGTGCGGCTGGGCCCGCTCCTTGTTGGGCGCGAGGGCGAGGAAGAACGCCGGGACGCCGATCGTCAGCGTCGACAGCAGGGTCAGATGCCGGGGCAGGAACGGGTACTCGACCTGGAAGCAGACCACCAGGATCGCCAGCAGCACCGAGTAGACGGTCTTCGTCAGGAACAGGGTTGCGACCCGGGTGATGTTGCCGATCACCCGGCGGCCCTCCGCGACCACCGACGGCAGCGTCGCGAAGCTGTTGTTCAGCAGGACGATCTGGGCCACGGCGCGTGTCGCCTCGGAGCCCGAACCCATCGAGACCCCGATGTCGGCGTCCTTCAGCGCCAGCACGTCGTTGACCCCGTCGCCCGTCATCGCGACCGTGTGGCCGCGGGACTGGAGGGCGGCGACCATCTCACGCTTCTGCTGCGGGGTGACCCGGCCGAAGACCGCGTTCTCCTCCATGGCCGTGGCCATGTCGTCCGGGTCCGCGGGCAGCCGGCGCGCGTCCAGCGTGTGCTCGGCGCCGGGCAGGCCGAGCTTGCCCGCGACCGCGCCGACCGAGACGGCGTTGTCCCCGGAGATGACCTTCGTGGCGACCCGCTGGTCGGCGAAGTAGCGCAGCGTGTCCCCGGCGTCCGGCCGCAGCCGCTGCTCCAGCACGATCAGCGCGGTCGGTACGGCCCGGTGGGCGATCTCCGGCCCCTCCAGCTTGCCCTCGGCGCGCGCCAGCAGCAGCACCCGCAGCCCCTGCTCGTTGAGCTGCTCGATCTCGCCGAGCGCCGGATCCTGGTCCGGGAGGAGCACATCGGGCGCGCCGAGCAGCCAGGTCGACGACCGCCCGTCGGCCTCGACGAACGCGGCGCCGCTGTACTTGCGTGCCGAGGAGAACGGCAGTGTCTCCGTGCACCGCCATGCCTCGCCGTTCGGGGACGGGTATGCGTCGATGATCGCCTGCAGGCTGGCGTTGGGCCGCGGATCGGATGCGCCGAGGGCCCTCAGCACCTGGCGTATGTACGGGTCGTCCACGCCGTTCAGCGCCCGCACCTCGGTGACGTCCATCCCGCCCTCGGTGAGCGTGCCGGTCTTGTCCAGGCAGACGACGTCGACCCGGGCGAGACCCTCGATGGCGGGCAGCTCCTGCACGAGGCACTGCTTGCGGCCGAGCCGTATGACACCGATCGCGAAGGCGACCGAGGTGAGCAGGACCAGGCCCTCGGGGACCATCGGGACGATGCCGCCCACGGCGCGGGCGATCGAGTCCTGGACGTTGCTGTTGTGGACGACGAGCTGGCTGATGATGAGGCCGATCGCGGCCGGCACCATCATCCAGGTGACGTACTTGAGGATCATGCTGATGCCGCTGCGGAGCTCGGACTGGACGAGCGTGAAGCGGGAGGCCTCCTCGGCGAGCTGCGCGGCGTAGGCCTCGCGGCCGACTTTGGTGGCCGAGAACGCGCCGCCGCCCGCGACGACGAAGCTGCCGGACATCACCGGGTCGCCCGGCTGCTTCAGTACGGGGTCGGCCTCGCCGGTGAGCAGGGACTCGTCGATCTCCAGGTTGTCGGCCTCGGCCACCGCGCCGTCGACCACGACCTTGTCGCCGGGCCCGAGCTCGATGAGATCGCCGAGGACGATCTCGGAGGTGGAGATCTCGGCCGCGACCCCGTCGCGCCGGACCGTGGGTTTCGCCTCGCCGATGACCGCGAGGCTGTCCAGGGTCTTCTTGGCGCGCCACTCCTGGACGATGCCGATGCCTGTGTTGGCGATGATCACGAAGCCGAAGAGGCTGTCCTGGATCGGCGCGACGACCAGCATGATCAGCCAGAGCACGCCGATGATCAGGTTGAACCGGGTGAAGACGTTGGCGCGGACGATCTCGCCCATGGAGCGGGACGAGCGGACGGGTACGTCGTTGACCTCGCCGCGGGCGATCCGCTCGGCCACCTCGGCCGCGGTCAGCCCGCTCATGCGGACGACCGGGGCAGGGAGCTTCATCGGGTGGACCGGGTCCAGCTCGGAACCGGCGTCGATCCTGGCCGGCCGGGGCCGACCGGGTGTGTGCTCCCCGGAGGAGCGAAGTGCCCTCTGCGTCATGGTTCCGACGGTACGGGTAGAACGTCCGGTTCACCCGTCGGGGGGGCGAAGATCAGACCGGGGGAGGAGCGGAATGGTCCTCGGGCGGTACGGACGTCAGGGCCGGCCCTGGCCTTCGTCGGTGGCGCCGGACGCGTCAGCCCGTCCGGCCGCGGCGGCCGCCCGCTTGATCGCCGCGTCGCGCCCCCGCACGTACCAGATACCGATCAGTCCGAGCCCGGCACCGGCCAGACACGTCCAGATCCACCACGCGTGACCGTGGTCGTCGAACCAGCCGTAGAACGGCAGCTGCACGAGGAAGAGGACGAACCAGAGGATCGTGCCGCCGGTGATGGTGGCGACGACGGGCCCCTCCAGGGGCTCGGGTGCCTCGTGTATCGGTGTCCACTTCGCCATGGGCTCAGTCTATGCGGCCGGTATGCAAAGCCCCTCGGCCCAGTCGGCCCATGGGTCTACGCGCGGAGATAGCGATCTTCGCCTTATGTATTCATACTGAATCTGCTTACGGCTGGCTCGACTTATTCGTCTGAAAGTCCAAAACTGGCCGCTTTTTTTCCCCTTTTCTACGTACGACTGAGGTCATACATGTCCCCCTCGGCCACCGCTCCGGTCGCCTCCAAGCAGCCTGCGGCTCCGCAGCCGCACGGCGGCCTGGATCGTTTCTTCAAGATCTCCGAGCGGGGGTCGTCGGTCGCGCGCGAGATCCGTGGCGGATTCGCCACGTTCTTCGCGATGGCGTACATCATCGTGCTGAACCCGATCATCCTCGGCAGCGCGAAGGACATGTACGGGCACCAGCTCAACGGCGGTCAGCTGGTCACCGCCACCGTGCTGGTGGCCGCGTTCTCCACGCTCCTGATGGGTGTCATCGGCAACGTGCCGATCGCGCTGGCCGCGGGCCTCGGCGTCAATACCGTCGTCGCCCTCCAGCTCGCCCCCCGGATGAGCTGGCCGGACGCGATGGGCATGGTCGTCCTCGCGGGCATCGTCGTCATGCTGCTGGTCGCGACCGGGCTGCGCGAACGCGTGATGAACGCGGTGCCGACGTCGCTCCGCAAGGGCATCGCCATCGGTATCGGTCTCTTCATCCTGCTGATCGGTCTGGTCGACTCGGGCTTCGTCTCCCGCATCCCGGACGCCGCGCACACCACCGTGCCGCTCCAGCTCGGCAGCGACGGCCACCTCCACGGCTGGCCGGTCCTGGTCTTCATCCTCGGCGCGCTGCTCACCCTCGCGCTGATCGTCCGCAAGGTGCCGGGCGCGATCCTCATCTCCATCGTCTCGATGACGGTCGTCGCGCTGATCATCAACGCGGTCGCCGATCTGCCGGGCGAGGCGTGGGGCCTGACCGTCCCGCAGTGGCCGGGCAATCCGGTCGCCACTCCCGACTTCGGGCTGATCGGTCACGTCAGTCTGTTCGGCGGCTTCGACAAGGTCGGTGTGCTCACCGGCATCCTGTTCGTCTTCACCGTGCTGCTGTCCTGCTTCTTCGACGCGATGGGCACCATCCTCGGCGTCGGCGACGAGGCCAAGCTGATGGACAAGGACGGCAACTTCCCCGGCATCAACAAGGTGCTGTTCGTGGACGGCATCGCGGTCGCCGCGGGCGGTGCGAGCTCCGCCTCCGCGGGAACCTGCTTCGTGGAGTCCACCGCGGGCGTCGGCGAGGGTGCCCGCACCGGCTTCGCGAGCGTGGTCACCGGTCTGTTGTTCACAGTGGCACTGTTCCTGACGCCGCTGGCGACCATGGTCCCGTCGCAGGCGGCCACCCCGGCGCTGCTGGCCGTCGGCTTCCTGATCATCGCGGGTTCGGTGCGGGACATCGACTGGAGCGACTACACGCTCGCCATCCCGGCCTTCCTGGCCATGGTGATGATGCCGTTCACCTACTCGATCACCAACGGCATCGGCGTCGGCTTCATCGCCTTCTCCGTGCTGCGGGTGGCGGCCGGGCGCTGGCGCGAGGTGCCGGTGGCCATGTACGTGGTGTCGGCGGTCTTCGTCTTCTACTACGCGATGCCGTCTCTCGGCCTCACGTGACCTCTTCCGCCCCGTAGAACTTCTGCGTCTCGTCGACGGCCGTCTTGAAGCGCTCGTCGAAGTCGTCCCGAATGAGCGTCCGGACCACATAGTCCTGGACGCTCATTCCGCGTTTGGCGGCGTGCTGCCGGAGCCGGTCGAGCAGCTCACCGTCAAGCCGCAGGCTGAGCACTGTCGATCCCATGGCAAGCAGGGTTAGGCCTCAGAGGTCGCTTGGCGTCACTTTCCGCGCCCAACTCACTCGTTCGGGTGAGTGATCGGGCGTGCGTGTACCACCGAATGGTCTTTAGAGTGGGTAATGAGTTATCCTAATGAACATGCCTGACCTGATCCACGACGGCGACAATGCGGCCGCCGTGAGCTCCCTTCGTTCCGCCGTGATGCTGCTGGGCCGACGCCTCAAGCACCAGCGCGTCGACGAGTCGCTGAGCCCCACCGAGATGTCGGTGCTCGGCACGCTCGCCCGCTGCGGTTCCGCCACCCCCGGTGAGCTGGCCCGCAAGGAGCACGTGCAGCCTCCGTCGATGACCCGCATCGTCGCGCTGCTGGAGGCCAAGGGGCTGGTCAGACTGGAACCGCATCCCGATGACCGTCGCCAGAAGATGGTCAGCCAGACCGAGCAGGCCGAAGCCATGCTCGAGGAGAGCCGCTCCAAGCGGAACGCCTGGCTGGCCACCCTCGCCGAGGGTCTGGACGAGGAAGAGTGGGAGACGCTGCGCAAGGCCGCGCCCGTCCTGGAGAAGCTCGCCCATCTGTGACGGCGGTACCGGACCACGGTCCGGTACCGCCGTCACTGCCTCGTCAGTCAGTGAAAAGTCCACGCCGAGGAGGCGAACCCTTTTGAGTACGGGATCCGGAGCAGACTCCGCCCCCGCACCGACGTCCACCCACGAGAGCAAGCCCGGCGGGACCTTCTCGTCGCTGAAGATCCGCAACTACCGCCTGTTCGCCACGGGCGCCGTGATCTCCAACACCGGTACCTGGATGAGCCGCATCACGCAGGACTGGCTCGTCCTGAGCCTCACCGGGTCCGCCGCCGCCGTCGGCATCACCACGGCCCTCCAGTTTCTTCCCATGCTGCTCTTCGGCCTGTACGGCGGCGTCATCGCCGACCGGCTCCCGAAGCGCAAGCTCCTCCTCGTCACCCAGGCCGCGCTCGGCCTCTGCGGCATCGCCCTCGCCGTCCTCACGCTCTCCGGAGTCGTCCAGGTCTGGCACGTCTACCTGATCGCCTTCCTTCTCGGCATGGTCACGGTCGTCGACAACCCGGCCCGCCAGTCGTTCGTCTCCGAGATGGTCGGCCCGGCCCAGCTGCGCAACGCGGTCAGCCTGAACTCGGCCAACTTCCAGTCCGCCCGGCTCGTCGGCCCCGCCGTCGCGGGTGTCCTGATCACCACCGTCGGCAGCGGCTGGGCGTTCATGTTCAACGGTCTGTCGTTCCTCGCCCCGCTCGCCGGTCTGCTGATGATGCGTACGAGCGAACTGCACAAGGCGGTCGTCGTGCCGCGCGCCAAGGGGCAACTGCGCGAGGGGCTGCGCTACGTCTCCGGCCGCCCCGAGCTGATCTGGCCGATCGTCCTCGTCGGCTTCATCGGCACGTTCGGCTTCAACTTCCCGATCTGGCTCACCGCCTTCGCGGACGAGATCTTCCACGGCGGCGCCGGGATGTACTCGTTCTTCAACATCCTCATGGCGGCCGGCTCCCTGGCCGGCGCCCTGCTCGCCGCCCGCCGCCGCTCCTCGCGGCTGCGGATGCTGGTGGCGGCGGGCACCGCGTTCGGTCTCCTGGAGATCATCGCGTCCCTGTCGCCGTCCGTCTGGCTCTTCGCGATCCTGCTGGTCCCGATCGGCATGATCGGCCTGACGACCAACATCCACGCGAACACGAGCGTCCAGATGGCGGCCGACCCGGCCATCCGCGGCCGGGTGATGAGCCTGTACATGATGGTCTTTGTCGGGGGTACGCCGGTGGGCGCCCCGATCGTGGGCTGGATCAGCGACGCGTACGGCGTCCGGACCGCCATGGCGGTCGGCGGCGCGTTCTCGCTGCTGGCCGCGCTCGGCGTCGGCTTCATGCTGGCCCGCGTCGGCGGCCTGCGCCTCAAGGTCGACCTGCGGCCGGGCCACCCGCATGTGCGGTTCGTCCCGCGCGAGCAGCTGGCGACGGCGGCCTGAGGCCGGTCCGTCACGGACGTGATACGGCCCCGACCGGTGAACCTGCCGGTCGGGGCCGCTGCATGTGCGGAGTACGTCAGTCGCGTGGGAACTCGTCGGTCCTGAGGGTGATACCGGCGGAGGTGTCGGTGAGGTCGATGTCTGTGCCGAAAAGCACGGTCAGCTTCGATCCGTACACGCCGTTCGTGGGATTCCGGAAAACGTGGCACTCGCCGCTGTACCCGTCGGCGATCACGTACACCGGAACGCCCGCCGCCGCGTACGCGTCCTTCTTCGGTCCGTAGTCGTTCATCGCGGTGCCCTTCGAGGTCACCTCGGCCACGAACTCCACACCCGAGAACAGCCAGTTTCCTTTGCTGTCCTTCGCGGCGTCCTCCCTCAGCGCCAGCACATCTGCCGCGAACCCGTTCAGGTGTCCAGGAAAGTCGACCCGCACGTCGGACATCGCGCGCCTGCGTGGATACGTGGCCCGCAGTTGCTCGAAAATGTCGGCAGTGATGTCCCAGTGGGTGTTCCGCTGAGGCGACATGAAGATGTTTCCCCCGACGATCTCGGTCTTGATTCCCTCGGGGACCGGCATCTTCTCGAGCCACTCGAACATGGAGTCCAGAGTCCGCTCGTCGCGCTCTTCGGCCATCTCGGTCCTGTCGGTGTCTACGACGGTCATCGTGGCGCTCCTCCCCGCTGCCGCGAGGGCGCGGGCAGCCACGTAGTGCAACGATACGCACGGTGACCGGGACACACCGTTACGGTGCGACACTCGGTTCATGAGCCGCATGAGACTGTTCGTCGCCGTCCTGCCGCCCGACACCGCCATCGCGGAGCTCCGCCGCGCCGTCGCCCCGCTGCACACCCTTCCGGGCGCCGGTGGCCTGCGCTGGACCGGAACCGACGCGTGGCACTTCACGCTCGCCTTCCTCGGTGTGGTCGACGACGCGCTGCTGCCCGATCTGCACGAGCGGCTGGCCCGCGCCGCCGGTCGTACCGAGCGGTTCCCGCTGCGCATCCACCGCGGCGGCCGGTTCGACGGCCATGTGCTGTGGGCCGGGGCCGCGGGCGGCCTCGACACGCTGAGGCTCCTCGCCGAGCGCGCCGACGCCGCCGCCCGCCGCGCCGGCGTGCCGATGGACGAGCACCGCCGTTACACCCCGCACCTCACCCTCGCCCGCAGCCGCGCCGAGGCGGACCTGCACCCCTATCTGGAGGCCCTGGACACCTTCGAGGGCACACCGTGGGAGGTCGGTGAGGTCGCTCTCGTACGCAGCAATCTGCCGGTCTCCGGGGTGCCGGGGGAGCAGCCGCGGTACGAGGTGGTCGCATCCTGGTCGCTGGGACACTGAGCGGTGCGGTTACGCTCGACGGGTGGACCCGAAGACCAGAAACCGCGTCATGGCGGCCGTGCTCGTGCTGATGTTCGCCGTCGTCGCCGTGGCAGCCGCGCTCGGCGGCTGAGCGGCCGGCACCGGCTCCCGTCAGGCGAGCCCCAACCCCTGGGCGGTCCCCCTCGCGAACGCCTCGGGGTTGTCCAGCATGATGTTGTGCCCGCACTCCGGGACCGGCACGACCCGCACCCCGGCTGCGACGAGACATGGACGCCGCGCTGGACGCAGGCGTCAACTTCTTTGACATTGCCGACTGGCAACCTTGACGCCAGGTTGCACAGCAGCGCATCGCTGACGCTCACCGCTCCTGTGGACCCCGAGTGGAAACGGCGAAGCCGCCGCCTCCAACTCGCTTCGAACGCAAGCAGAAGGCGACGGCCCCTCACACAGACCCGCTACCTCACCATGCGAAGGCTTCGGGAGACGGTCCGGGGCCGGGGAAGATCTCGTCCAGAGACGTCAGCAGCTCCTCGCTCAGCTTTAGCTCCAGGGCGCGCAGCGCCGAGTCCAGCTGCTCCTGCGTGCGTGGGCCGACGATCGGGCCGGTGACGCCAGGGCGGGTCAGCAGCCAGGCGAGCGCCGCTTCACCGGGCTCCAGGCCGTGCTTGTCAAGGAGGTTCTCGTACGCCTGGATCTGCTCGCGCGTCTTGGTGTCCTTGAGCGCGTCGGCAGCGCGGCCGCTCGCCCGGCGCCCCTGTGTGGCCTCCTTCTTGAGAACGCCGCCGAGCAGTCCTCCGTGCAGCGGAGACCAGGGGATGACACCGAGGCCGTAGTCCTGCGCGGCCGGGATGACCTCCATCTCGGCGCGGCGCTCAGCGAGGTTGTAGAGGCACTGCTCGCTGACCAGGCCCATCCGGCCGTGCCGGGCGGCGGTCTCGTTGGCCTGGGCGATCTTGTAGCCGGGGAAGTTGGACGACCCCGCGTAAAGGATCTTGCCCTGCTGGACCAGGACGTCGATCGCCTGCCAGATCTCCTCGAACGGCGTCGACCGGTCGATGTGATGGAACTGGTAGATGTCGATGTAGTCGGTCTGCAGCCGCTTGAGGGAGGCGTCGACGGCCCGGCGGATGTTCACCGCGGAGAGCCGGTCGTGGTTGGGCCAGACGTCCCCGTCGCCCGCCATGTTCCCGTACACCTTGGTGGCGAGGACCGTCCTGTCGCGCCGTCCGCCACCCTGGGCGAACCAAGTGCCGATGATCTCCTCGGTACGGCCCTTGTTCTCACCCCACCCATAGACGTTGGCCGTGTCTACAAAGTTCAGACCCGCGTCGAGAGCGGCGTCCATGATGCCGTGGCTGGTTGATTCGTCTGTCTGCGGACCGAAGTTCATCGTGCCGAGGACAAGTCGGCTGACCTTGAGTCCGGTGCGTCCGAGCTGCGTGTACTTCATGGGCCACAAGCCAACTGCTTCGAGTCCGCTCCAGGCAAGGGCATCAGGTGCCCGCGCACGCGGGAGCAGCTGGACTCGGCGGTGCGCGCGGTGGACCTCGAGCTGTCGGACGAGGTGCTCGCGTCCCTGGACGAGATCTTCCCGGGCCAGGGTCCGTCGCCGGAGGCCTTCGCCTGGTAGGCGACGCGGCCGGCGGAACGCCTGAGCCCGGCTCTGCGACACAGGTGCGCGGAGCCGGGCTCAGGTCATGCGGGTACGTCCGTCAGCGGACCGCAGCGGCTACTTGAGGTAGACGAGGCCGTCCGTCGTGACCGCCGGGCGGCCCGAGGTGGCGACGACGACGATCTTGACGGTGTGCTTGGCGCTGGTGGACCAGCTCTTCGTCCACAGGGCGTCGCGGTACTTGGTGGTGGACGACTTCAGGTCGACCGTGGCCACCTTCGTACCGTCGACATACACGTACGCCTGACCGGACGTTGAGGCGCGCGAGACCACCCAGGCAGCCGAGCGGCCGGTGAACGTCCAGCTCAGGCTTGCGCCCTTGGCGGAGCTGGAGTACGACTTGCCGCCCAGGTACGAGGACGAGGACTTCGTCGTCCAGGTGCCGGTCTTCGTGGCCGAGGTCTCCTGGAGGATGACCGGGGTGCCGGCGACGGAGGCGGCCGCGGTGTTGCCCGCGAGGTCGTACGCGCTCATGGACCACGTGGTCGCCACGCCGGACTTCGCGGTGTGCGAGGCGCTCGTGGTGGTCGGGCCGTAGGTCTTGGCGACCGGCGCGGTCAGCCGGACCTCCTTGAGCGCCGCGGTGTCGGTCGCCTTCCACTTCAGGGTGAGCGGGACGGCGGTGGTGTCCACCGTGCCGGTGCGCAGATCGAGGCTGGGCTTGGTGGTGAAGCTCGGCGCCGTCTGGTCGGCGACCACGGTCGCCGCGGCGGACAGGGACGTCTTCCCCGACTGGTGGGTGGCGCGGACCTGGACCGTGTGCGTGCCGGCGCCCAGGGTGGCCTTCGCCGAAGTGGCGGTGCCCGCGGTGCTGGCGACGCTCTTGCCGTCGACCAGCAGCTCGTACTTGGAGATGAAGGCGCTCGGCGTGCTCGCCGACCAGCCGACCGTGATCGCGGACTTGGTGTAGTACGACGTCCCGGAGAGCGTGGCGCCGGTCACCGACTTGATGGCCAGTCCGGTGACGGGGCCCGCGGCGAGGCTGCGGATCGCGGGCAGCTGCCCGTACAGCTTGGTGCCGGGGCACTCGGTCGCGAAGCCGTCGCGGTGGCCGGAGATCTGTTTGAAGGAGTACTGCGTACCGGCGGTGAACTTGGTGCCGGCGAGGTTGCTGCCGGTGGCTCCCGCGGTGAGCATGGTGCTGCCCGCCGGGTCGCCCTTGTACTGGCCGAGCTTCCACGCGGCGATCCGGGCCACCGAGGTGGTCACCGCGCTCGGGGCGGCCGTGTCCGTGTACGTACCGAGGACCGCGATGCCGGCCGTCTGCCGGTTGAAGCCGTAGGTGTGCGCGCCGAAGACCGGCCGGTCCACCCCGCCCTTACGGCCCTCGAAGATCGTCCCGCACTTGTCGACCAGGAAGTTGTAGCCGATGTCCTTCCAGCCGTTGCTCTTGACGTGGTACGCGTACACGCTGCGCACGACGGCCGCGGAGTCGGCGCACGAGTAGGTGTTGGTTCCGGCGGTGTGGTGGACGAAGACCGCCTTGACGGTGTCCGTGTATTCCGGCGCCTCCGGGCTGATCGACTCGTCGGCGCCCCAGCCCGCACGCGAGGTGATGGGCGGCTTCGGCACGGTCGACGGCGGCGCGGGCGGCAGCGACGCGGACGGCGAGGTGCTCGCGGTCGGCGAGGAGCTGTTGCTCGGCGTGGGCGCGGGGCTGTCCGTCGCCGTCTCGGAAGGTGTCACGGACGGCGTCTCGGATGCCGGGGCGGTGTCGGGCTCCGTGGCCGTGGGGCTCGGTTCCGAGCTGTCCGTCGGATCGGCCGCGGGGGAGTCGGACGATGACGGGTCGTCGGTGGGGGCGTCGGTCTCGACGGCGAAGGCGGCCGGGGCCGCGTGCAGCGACGAGCCCTTGCCGGGGTCGACGGTGTCCAGCCGCAGCCCGGCGGGCAGCTTCGCGGAGACCTTGGCGCCCGCGGTGACGCGTACCTCGACACCGTTGGACGGGCCGACCCACCGCGGTTCGGTGGACCCGCGGACGCCGGGACCCGCCTCCATACGGCCGTCGATGTCGGTCTCCAGCGGCGTCCAGGAGGTCCAGGTGCCGTTCGCGACCGACCTGGTCCGTACCTCGACCGCTCCCGTCACCTTCGCGGCCGGGTCGGTCCAGGTGACCCCCAGCATGCTGAACGGTGCGGTGTCCCGTCGGCCGAGCGACGCGGAACTGCCGTCCGCGGCAACCTTCAGCTCCGTCTTCCGTACGTCGGTCCTGACCGGACCGGCCTTGCTGTCACTGTTGTCTGCGGAGTCGCCGGTCACGTTCTGGAACACCACGAAACCTGCCACGGCTGCCGTTGTGACGGCAGCCGTGGTCCAAATTTTTCGGTGCGATCTCACGTCGTATCCCTCGGGGTGTCACGGGGGGTGGCTCGGGGGGTGGCAAGCAGCCGTTCGAATCACGGCGTTGGCACAGCTTTCCATGACCGTCCGACAGCCCGTCCCGCACCCCCGGCGACTAGGGCATTTCTTTGGAATCGAGCCCCATCGGGGAGCCCGGCCTGATCCGAGAAAAGGGTCCTGGTGCCGCTCCGGCTGCGTGATCCGCAGGGACCGCCGCCGGGGCCGACCCGGAATGGTGTGCCAGGCGGCCCTGCGCGTGTGCCAGTGATCGGCCGCGAACCCTGCGGGATTCGCGGCCGATCGCGTGTGCGGTGAGAGTGTCGGCCGGTGGTCAGGCGACGGGGGACGTTTCCGGCTCGGGCTGCGCGGCCGGCTGCTTGGCGCGCAGTGTTGTGAGGGCGAGGGCGGCTCCGGCGGCGGCGATGGCGGAGGCACCGAGGAAGGCTGCGGAGAATCCGTCGGTCAGGGCGGATGCGTTGCCGAGCTGGTCGGCGCCCTGGGAGGCGGCGATGGCGGTCATCGCGGCCAGGCCGAGGGCGGAGCCGATCTGGTAGCTGGTGTTGACGATGCCGGAAGCCAGGCCGCCCTCTTCCGGGCGGGCGCTGGAGATGGCCGTGCCGAGGGAGGGGATGAAGGCGAGCGACATGCCGACGGCGGCGAGCAGTGAGGCGGGCAGCACGTCGACCGCGTAGGAGCCGTCGGGGCGGACGAAGGACAGCCACAGCATGCCGGCGGCGAGCGCCACCATGCCGGAGACGATCATCGTGCGCGGCCCGAAGCGGTTCATGAACCGGGGCGCGAACACGATCATCATCAGCATCACGGCGCCGGTCATCGGCAGCAGGGCGGCTCCGGAGGCGAAGGCTCCCAAGTCGAGAACCTGCTGCAGGTAGAGGTTCAGGAAGAACCACATCGGGATCCACGCCCCGGCCAGCAGCAGCTGCGCGAGGTTGGCGCCGGCGAGGTTGGGCGTGCGCAGGATGCTCAGCCGCATCAGGGGTGCACGGCTCTTGGCCTGACGAGCGACGAACAGTCCGGTCAGCGCGATTCCTGCGATCATCACCAGCCAGGTCTCGCCCGCTGCCCAGCCGACCTCGGGAGCACGGACCACCGCGTAGACGATGGCGCCGAGGCCGGCGGTGACGGTGAGCGCGCCGAGAATGTCGATCGAGCCGCGCGCGGGTGGGGCGGAGGGCATCAGGCCCACAGTCGCCACCAGGGCGAGCACGGCAACAGGGATGTTGAGGTAGAACACCCACGGCCAGTTCGTGTACTGGGTGATGACGCCGCCCAGGAAGACGCCTGCCGTGCCGCCGGCCGGCGCGGCCGCGCCGTAGAGGGCGAACGCCTTGGTCAGCTCCTTCGGGTTGGATCCGAACAGCATCATCAGCAAGGTCAGCGCGGAGGGCGCGATCAGCGCCGAGCCGGCGCCCTGCACGGCGCGCCCGGCCAGCTCCACCCACACCTCGTTCGCGAGCCCTGCCATCAGCGACCCGACGGCCAACACCGCCCAGCCGGCGCTGAATACCCGCTTGGCGCCCAGGAGATCGGACAGCCGGCCACCCAGCAGCAGCAGTCCGCCGAACGCGATGACGTAGGCGTTGAACACCCAGGACAGATTGCCTTGGGTGAACCCCAGGTCGGTCTGCATCTCGGGCAGGGCCACTCCAATGATGGACGTATCCATGATCACCATGAACTGCGCCATGGCGATCAGTGCCAGCCCCCACCATCTGCGCGGGGACGGCTGCGGCGATGTTGCGGACATCTCACTCACCTCACATACTCCTGGGGGGTATCCCTGAACGCGAGAAAACATACCCCCTAGGGGTATTGGATGGCAATGGATCGGAGCGCATTTCCGCGAAGGCGGGGCATGCCTGTGAGAAGAAGGCGGTTCATGTCGGCTGCCGCGCGCCGCACGGTCAAATCGCCTGATGCGGAGCGTGGTTGACGTAGCTGCGTACAGCCCCGGTGCTTCGCCGCCTTCAGACCTCGGTGGCCGCCGCGCAGACTGTGCCACGCCTTTGGCTGCTCACAGATCCTCCCGGGGAGGACCGGGCCGCCGTGCCCCCTGTCGGCATCGGCAACGGGGATGCTTCAACAACCGCGCCGGCCGGCGGAGGATGTGTCCTCCGCCGGCCGGCGCACGTGGTGTTCGAGGGGAGTTACGGAGCCAACGCGATGTCGAAGAGATGGATGCTGGCATTGGCCGGGAGCACCACGAGTTCGACCTGCTTGGCCGGGTCCAGGGCGATGGAGTGCGCGAAGACCCGGTAGGCGATGCCCGCGTTGCCGTACCCATCCGGACGGTTGCGGCCGTCCGACGACTTCACAAGCGTCGCGCCGTGTGCCGTGTCCTCCTGGAACGACCAGTTGGGGAAGCCGATCGACCCGGTGGTGCTCGACCCGTCGGCATAGATCACCGTCGCTGTGCCGGCGGCCCCGAAGCCGACGCCGGAGCCGAGGAAGACCAGCTTGCTGCCCTTTCCGGCGACCTTCACGGCCTGTCCGGTGCTCGACACGCTGTTCTTGGTGCCGGGGGCCGCGGCAGGCCAAGTCAGCTGGGCGCCGAGGGCGCTGACGGACGCTCCGGGCGTCAACCCGACCGCGGCGAGCTTCTGCGCGGAGAAGCTGTTGCCCTCACCGTCGAAGTTACCGGCCTTGGTGTCGTTCTCGTCGGTGATGGCGACCTTGTTGTACGCGTCGGAGAGGCGAGCCAGCGCGGAGCCGGAGCGCTCGACCCGCGTGCCGGTGGCGGCACCCTGGCCGTCGCCTCCCTTGTAGGTGGCGGTGGCCGTGAACGTGCGCATGACGAACCCCGTGCGCTGTTCGGGCACCTGGATCCGGAACTCCGCCGTGGCCGTGGCACCCGGCTTGTACGTTCCGTCGACGTTGACCGCCGCGGGTTGCACGGCCCAGCCGGCGGGGCCGTTGAAGGTGACATTGAGCCGGCTCAGGCGCTCGGGTCCCGCGTTGGTGACGGTGACCTTCACCTCCGAGATGGCAGGGCCGTTCAGGTCGATGGGGGCGATCGTCACCTGGGTGCGCGCCTCGGATGCAGCCGGGTCCTGCGGCGCGGCGCTCGCGGGGGTGGAGGTGAACGCCGCCGCCGCCACCGCCAGGGCCGCCGCGGCTCTGCGGGCTGCGGTCACATGTACGGACATGAATGCTCGCTCCTTCTCTTACGGTTCGGGCAGTGCTCGGCCAGGGTTCAGGGGGCAGGGCTGGACGTGGGCCGGAGTCACACGGGCGGCATCTCGACCATGCGCGAGTCGAGGCCGAGACGGAGGTTCACCCACGCACCCCGGGTGAAGTCCGGGATCGCTACCGGCTTGCCGTCCTTCTCCAGGGACATGACGCTCAGCGGCACCGACGCGCACCAGGCCGCCGAGTCGTACACGTCGATGTCGGGCACGAGGCCGGCCCGCATCAGCTGCACGGTGCGCCACTGCATGACGTAGTCCATGCCACCGTGGCCGCCGTTGTTCGCGGCGTCGTCGCCAATCTTCTTCCAGAGCCAGTGGTCGAACTCCTTGCGGTACGACTCGAAGTCCCGCCAGGCGTCGTCGCCGTGGTCGGGCTCGAAGTAGATCCGAGCACCGGTGGAGGAGTCTCCGGCGTAGTCCTCGAAGATGCCGCGGCTGCCGGCGAGGCTGTTGATGCGGCTGTACGGGCGGGGCTCGCTCACGTTGTGCTCGGCGCGGATCGTCCGGCCGTTGGCGGTCTCGATCATGCAGGTGACGAGGTCGCCATTGATGTAGGTCTCGTTCCACGAGGGGTGGCCCTTGGGGACGAAGCGCTCGCGGTAGTCGGCCAGGCCCTTCGGAGCGGTCGCGGTGGCGCGCAGCGTGGTCATCCGGTCGCCGCGGTTGATGTCCATCGCCGCGGCGATCGGGGCGAGACCGTGCATCGAGTAGAAGGAGGCGATGCTGCGGGTGTGCCACAGGCGGCGCCAGGAGTCCGTGTAGTACGTGTCGGAGAACAGCAGGGCGCGCAGGTCGTGCAGGTAACCGCCGTGGCCGTTCGTGACGTCACCGAACACTCCGTCGTGCGCCATCTTGAGCATGGCCAGCTCGTTGCGGCCGTACGAGCAGTTCTCGGCGAGCATCAGGTGCCGTCGGGTCCGCTCGCAGGTGTCGACCAGGTCCCACAGCTCGTCGAGCTGGGTGGCGATGGGAAGTTCGACGATGACGTGCTTGCCGGCCAGCAGCGCGGCCTTGCCCTGCGGGTAGTGGAACTCCCAGGGTGTGGCGATGTAGACGAGGTCGATGTCGTCCCGCTTGAGCATCTCGGCGTACGAGTCGGCGGAGCCGCCGAACTCGGCGGGGCGCGGCTTGCCTGCCTTGACCAGGTTGTCCGCGACGCGCTTGGCGCGGTCCGCGCGGATGTCGCAGACGGCGGTGACCTGACAGCCGGGCACGGCGGACCAGCCCGGGGTCATGCTGGCGCCGCGGTTGCCGAGGCCGATGACGGCGACCCGGACGGTCCGGTGCGCCTCGTACGGCACGTTGATCATGGAGGTCTGGCCGGCGGTGCGGCGCGGCTCGGAGGCCGTGACCGCACCGGAAGCGCCCGGCGCGGCGAGCGCGGGGGCGGACCCGGCGGCTCCGAAGCCGATGGCGATCGCGCCCGTGGCCACCGCCCCTCCGAGAACCGATCGCCGCGAGACTGCGGGGACTTCAGACATGAAGGACTCCAGATTCGACGTGGTCGGGATCACTGGCGGGACGACTGTGACGCGCGTTACATATGCATGTCAATAGATGATTGCAAAATCGCTCCTGCGCTCATAAATGAACAACACGGCCTGTGCTCCGCTGCAACTGCGTGCACGGTGAGGCGGCCCGCCGCAGATCTGCGTGCCGACCCCCGCACGCCCTAGCGCGACGCGAACCGGTCCAGCGCCTCCAGTACCGCCCGGCTGGTCGCCGCGCCGCCCAGATGCCCCGACCCGTCGATCACGGTCAACTCCGCGTCCGGCCAAGCCCGGGCCAGCTCCCAGGCGGTGATCAGCGGCCCGCCCAGGTCGAGCCGGCCGTGCACCAGCACCCCGGGGATCCCGGCCAGCCGCCCGGCGTTCCGGATCAACTGTCCTTCCTCCAGCCAGGCTCCGTTGGAGAAGTAGTGCGAGCAGATCCGCACCAGGGCCTGCTGCGCCCTGCCCGGCCTGCCGCTGTACGGGGGCGGCCCCGCGTATGTCTCGTGGGAGAGCACCGCGTCCTCCCAGGCACACCAGCCCGCCGTCGCCCTCGCCCGTACTTCCGCGTCCGGGCTCTCCATCCGCCGGGCGTACGCGGCGAGGACGTCCGGGGTCGGCTTGCCCGTGGCCTCCGGCACCCCGGCCAGGAACAGGTCCCACGCCTCCGGGAAGATCTGCCCTACGCCCCGGTACAGCCAGTCGATCTCGCTGCGCCGGGTTGTGGTGACGGCCGGGATCACGATCTCGGAGACCCGGTCCGGATGTTCCTCGGCGTACGCCAGGATCAGCGTCGAGCCCCAGGACCCGCCGTACAGCAGCCACGTGTCGATCCCCAGGTGGACGCGCAGTCGCTCCATGTCGGCGATCAGGTGGCCGGTCGTGTTGTACCGCATGTCGGCGGCGGGGTCGCTCGCGTGCGGGGTCGAGCGCCCGCAGCCCCGCTGGTCGAAGAGGACGACCCGGTACCGGTCCGGGTCGAAATACTGCCGCGCCCACGCACCGCACCCCGACCCGGGGCCCCCGTGGACGACGAGCGCGGGCTTGCCGTCCGGATTGCCGCAGACCTCCCAGTACACGAGGTTGCCGTCGCCGACGTCGAGCATCCCGTGGTCGTACGGCTCGATCGGCGGGTACTTCTCGTCGGGTTCACGGTCCATGGCGGTGTCCTTCCGGTCCGAGGGCAAAGGGGCCAGACTACGGCGGGGCGTAACCTGGCTGCCGTGAATTCCACCGCCCGGATCCTGGCCGTACTCGACGAACTGCTCACCGAAGCGGGCCCGGAGGAGCGCGGCGCCCTGTGGCAACTGGCTGAACAGGGGCGTGAGTTGGACGCCAATCTGGTGCGTCTGCCGCCCGGCGCCGAGGTCGGTGAGCATCAGGAGGACATCCTCGACGTCCTCCTCGTCGTCATCGCGGGCAGCGGCCGGGTCCTCGCACGCACGGGCACGGGCACGGAGACGCTGGAGCTGACCCCCACCACGGCCGTCTGGCTTCCCCGCACCTCCCGCCGCGCCCTCGCGGCGGGCCCGGACGGGCTCGCGTACCTGACCGTCCACCGCCGCCGCCCGGGTCTGACCATCAAGCCGTCGGTCCACGCGTCGGTGGCGCACGAAGGCGGCGAGGGGCCCTGCATGCTGGACCGGGTCTGCCCCGAGTGCGGCCGCCTCTCGCCGGACCCGGCGCCGGTGTTCTGCAGCCGGTGCGGGGAGCGGTTCCCGGAGGGGTGAGATGACGGCGGGCGGAGCATCCGCGTGCTGCCCGCGTCCGAAGTGGACTTCGCGGTCCTGCCGTAGCAGGGGGCGCGGCCGCGCCCCGGCCCGTTGACGCACTGCTCGGCGGTGGCCCCCTTCGCCGGTGCTCTGCCACGTAATACGTCGCAAACAGAGGTAAAATGGACGGGTGGTGGCGGGTGATCTCCCCGATGAACTCGCCGGACTTCTGCTCCGCATCCAGCGGCTCGCCCGGCGGCGGCTGTGGGGCGGTCTGCCCACGCCCCGGCTGCGCGGAGCGCACGCGGAACTGCTGCGCCTGGTGGCCGCCCGGCCCGGAATTCGGGTCTCGGCGGCCGCGCGCGAACTCTGCCTCGCGCCCAACTCCGTTTCCACCCTGGTCAACCATCTGGTCGCGGAAGGCCTGTTGCGGCGGGAGCCGGACCCCGGCGACGGGCGGGCCGCGCTCCTCCACGCGACCCCGGCGGGCGTCGGCCGGCTGCGCGACTGGCGGGCCCGGCGCGAGGCGCTCTTCCGCGAACACGTGGCGAAACTCGACGCCGCCGACCGGGCCGCGCTGACCGCCGCGCTTCCGTCACTGCGCAGACTCGCCGAGTCACTGCGCGAAGGAGAGGAGACCCTATGACTCCCGCCCTCCGCTGCACCGGTCTGACCTACTCCTTCGGCACCTCGAAAGCCGTAGACGGCTTGGACCTGCTCGTCCGCCCCGGCGAGGTCTTCGGACTCCTCGGGCCCAACGGCGCGGGCAAGACCACCACCCTGCGTGCGATCACCACGCTGCTGCCTGTACCCCCCGGCGTCATCGATGTGTTCGGCCACGACGCGGCCCGGCAGAAGATGGCCGTACGGCGTCTGCTCGGTTACGTGCCGCAGCAGCTGTCGGCCGACGCCAGTCTCACCGGCCGGGAGAACGTCGCCCTCTTCGCCCGCGTCTTCGACGTGCCCCGTCGGCAGCGCGCGGCCCGTGTCGGGCAGGCGCTGGACGCGGTCGGGCTGGGTCCCGAGGCGCACCGGCTCGCCGCCACGTACTCCGGTGGCATGGTGCGCCGCCTCGAACTCGCTCAGGCGCTGGTCAGCGCACCCCGCCTGATGATCCTGGACGAGCCCACCATCGGTCTGGACCCGATCGCCCGCGACAGTGTCTGGGACCGCATCAACGAAATCCGCGTCGGCACCGGGATGACGGTGCTGGTCACCACCCACTCCATGGACGAGGCGGACCAGCGCTGCGACCGGCTCGCCCTGATGCATCTGGGCAGCTTGCGCGCGCTCGGCACGCCCGCCGAGCTCAAGAGCGAACTGGTCGCGCACCGAGAGGAGTCCGGCGATACGGATCTGCCGTCACCGACCTTGGAGGACGTCTTCCGGTACCACTCCGGAAGCGGCCTGGGCGACCCCGGTTCTCCCGGAGAGAAGGGAGCTTTCAACGATGTCCTCCGTACCCGTCGCACCGCATCACGCCGCGGCTGAACCGGGCTCGCCCGATGGCCGCTTCGCCCTCCTCCTGGAGCCGCCGCCCGCCCGCACGGGCTGGCGCGTCGTCCCCGCACGGGTGGCGGCGATGTGCGCCGTCGAACTGCAGAAGTTGCGCCACGACCGCACCGAGATCTACACCCGCGCCGTCCAGCCCGCGCTCTGGCTGCTGATCTTCGGCCAGACGTTCTCCCGTATCCACGCCATCCCCACCGGCGGCGTCCCGTATCTCGACTTCCTGGCGCCCGGGATCATCGCCCAGTCCGCCATGTTCATCGCGATCTTCTACGGCATCATGATCATCTGGGAGCGGGACTCCGGCGTCCTCACCAAGCTCATGGTCACGCCGACGCCCAGGACCGCCCTGGTGGCCGGCAAGGCCTTCGCCGCCGGGGTGAAAGCCGTGATCCAGGCGGCGGTCGTCATCGTGATCGCCGCGGCGCTCGGCGTCGGCATGACCTGGAATCCGCTGCGGCTGCTGGGCGTGGTCGTGGTGGTCGTTCTCGCGTCGGCGTTCTTCTCCTGCCTGTCGATGTCGATCGCCGGGATCGTCCTCACCCGTGACCGGCTGATGGGGATCGGTCAGGCCATCACCATGCCGCTGTTCTTCGCCTCCAACGCGCTCTACCCGGTCGCGCTGATGCCCGGCTGGCTCCAGGCGATCAGCAAGGCGAATCCGCTGAGTTACGAGGTCGACGCCCTGCGCGGACTGCTCATCGGCACGCCGGCCCACCTCGGCCTCGATGTCGCGGTACTCGCTCTCGCCGCGTGCGTCGGCATCGCCGCCGCCGGTTCGCTCCTCGGCCGGCTCGCCCGCTGACCGCGTCGTACGACGGTTCTCGGCGATTCGGGCCCGAATCCCGGCTGGGGCATCCCAGCCGGCCGTCGCGCCACGGTCTATCGCGTCGACGGCGGCGTCACGGCGGGGCATGTCATCGCCGAGCGGGTCGACTGGGGATTCCTGTCGATTCCGGGAGGAGAGGTCAGCCCCCTGCTGAAGGAGGATCGGGACAGACTGAACGAGTGTTCTGACGGCCGGATCCTCTGGCTCTAGCCCCATCCACCACCAGGCCCCGGACGCGCTCTTGCGTCTGGGGCCCGCTGTTGGCACCGCACGCTGCCTCCTCAGCGCGCGTCCTGCAGGTGCCACAGATGCAGGGACGTCCGGTCCGCGGAGACCGTGTACCAGGTGCCGTCCCCCGCCGATCGGGGAGATCCCGAGACAGGGAAGGGATAGGAGACTTCGCCGCGCAGGGTCATCCCGCGCACGTCGACGAGCCAGTGGCGGGGGACGTCCGCGTAGTACTCGGTGCCGGCCACGGCGGTGTCGTCGTACGGGAACGCCGCCTCGTAGTCCCAGCGAACGCGGTCGTCGTCCTTGCCTGAGGGAGGGGGCACGGCTTCCTCGGCGTTCAGACGCCGCAGTTCCATGCCGTCCTCCGCCCGGTGCAGGTAGAGGGCCCACTGCCCCGGATCCGTGGTCAGGAAGTGCTCTCCGGACGGGCTCACGGCGAGAAAGACCTCCTCGACGAACCGCTCAACAGTGAGCTTGGAGCCGTCCCAGTGTCCCCACAGCGCGGGCGAGTCCTCCTCGCCCTCGGCGACAGTCAGCCCCATGATCGCCGGGTTCGGATGGGGGAAGTGGAGGGAGCCCGATCCCACGGTCATCGTCTCGGCGCGGGTCAGCACCGTGCCGTCGACGGGGTCGAGGATCAGCCATTCCTCCTCGATGTCGCCCTCCACATAGGTGCGGATGTGGGCCCAGAGGAGCTTGCCGTCCGAGGAGAAGGCCGCCGAGCCGCTGTCCGCGTGGGCGTGGTGGTGGTCGCCGGCGTACTCGGAGAACGAGGCATGGGCCTTGGTGCACTCGGCAGCGGACCAGCAACCGTGCCGGATCTCCCACCGCACGGCGCCGGTCGCATCCACGGCTCGCAGCGCGTGCACGCCGGCGAACACGGCGACATCCCCCGTGGGGGAGACCGTCACCGAGCCGTACTGGCGAGGCCAGGGCGCGGGGAAGCGTACCTCCGTCCCCTCCCCGTCCAGGTCGCGGACGGCCAGCTCGGTGTCACCGCGCTGCACCAGCAGCCTGCGCCCAGGCCAGCGCAGCACCTGTGGAGCGTCTGCCGACGCCGGATCCAGCGGAGCGGCGACCGTGGCAATGAGACGAGCGGCGAAGGTCACGGAATCCTCCGAGATGGGTGGCGCGAGATGCGAGTACCTGACGCCTTCACCTTACGGAGGGAGGCCGACGGCGCTGCTCCAGAAGTCGGAAACTGAGCAACGCACGACGTACGGCCCCGGGTGCGTTCCTCAAAAGGGGCTCACCTGCGGACCTTCGGGGCTGGGGGTCCGGCCTGGTAATTGCTGCCTCAGGCGGTTCCTTGCCGCAGGCGGCGACTTCAGGTGCTGTAGCGGTGCAGGGCTTGTCCAGGTCCCGTTCATGCTGGTGAAAGTGGTTTGCGGGCACGGTGTCCGGTGGTGAGCGTCGCCGTCCATGACCCCGACTCTGCGCACTGAGCGACTGCTCTTGGACCCCTACATCCCCGAGGACGAAGAGGGCTTCATGGCCCTGTTCCAGGATGTGAGGGTGTCGCGGTGGATGGGTGACGGCCCGGCTCCCGAGGCAGAGGATCGGGCCCTTTTCGGGCGGATTTTCACGAAGGTCTATGCCCAGAACCTGTTCGATGTCTGGGCCGTTCGCAGGGACGGTCTGTTGATCGGGCATGCCGAGATCAAGCCGACCGATGTGGTCGGGGGCCACGAGATCGTCTACGCGCTGGCTCCAGCGGTGTGGGGATCGGGCCTGGGGACGGAGTTGGCCGAGGCCGTCGTCGCCTATGGCTTCGGCACTCTCGGGCTGACCGAGGTGCACGCCACTGTGGCTGCAGCGAACAGCGCCTCGCTGACGTTGCTGGGCAGGATCGGCTTTGAGCACGTCCGGGACATCAGCGAGGACGACGGCAGCACCACTCGCGTGCTGACCCGCACCTTGGCCGCCACGGAAGGGTCCTCGCCGGCCCCGCACGGGTGAGTGAGACGGATACCTGGCCCGGCAACCGGAAGCCCTTGGATGGGGTCTCCCCTGCTCGAACGAAGCTGAGAGCTTGGGGAAGGAGCTACCAGGGCTTGTGGCCAACGCGGCGAGCGGGTGTGCCGGGCAGTGCGACGGGGCAGAGCTTGCCGGGACTGGGGCGCCTGCCGCGTGCGCGGCCGGTAGAACCAGATCGTCAGCAGCGTCGGTGCGAGCCCCACCCAGAAGACCACCTGCAACGCCCCGGTCCGTCCACGGCACTGCCGCGTTCGCCATCGCGCAGAGAGTCCCCAGCACCGCCTGCACGAGCACCAGCCGCGCCCAGAACATCCGCCGCACCAGCGACCGCACGCTCAGTTGCACCCCCGCACGCAGCTTCCGGTAGCGCCGCCACGCGCCGAACGCCCAGACCACCCCGATCAACGCCAGGACGTAGCAACAACGGCCAGCAAGGATTCCAGCTCGACGGGGTCCACGGGCACATCCGGCAACAGCCTCAGCATGCGCTGCACGTCCGCCACCGTCCGCACGTAGGCGAGGCGGATCCGTTCAGCCGTCTCCAGCAGAACGAACGGGCCGTTGAGCCCCGCGTGGGTCGTCCGGTCCGGCGCCATCACCTGAATCTGTACGTTCCGCAGCTGAGCGACATCGAGGATGTGGCGGAGCTGTTCTTTGCATACCTGATGGCCTCCGGTGGGCCGCGTGAGCGGATGCAGTTCCAGCACGAAGCCGATGTCGGCCGCCGGTCTGCGGGTATGAAGCTTCTGCCGCTCCATTCGAGCCACGACCCGTCCCTCGATCTCCTCGTCGTCGAGAGCCGGGTGGTGGTTGGTGAAGAACGAGACGGAGCCTGCCGAGTCCAGGCTGCCGAGCCATGGCGAAATGACTCGCTTCTTTACCTAGCTAGACCCCCGAGGTCAGAGGTAAGAAATACCTGCCAGCAGGAGAAATGTGAACGCGATACCTCCGACGATCCAGGGCACTGTGCCGCGGCCCCGCTGTTCCACCACCTCCGAGTAGCCGGGTTTTTTTGGAGTCATAGATCACATCCAGCCGCTGACCGACACCAACCGGAGGAAATCTATACGGCATGCTGTCGCAGTAATAGCGCAGGCCTGCGACTTCGTACTCCAGGCGTAAGGTGACCAGACCTTTTCCGTCAAAGGCCTTATTGACGCACACGGCGCGAATGACGACACCTCTGCGACGAAGATTTCCATTGCGCCAGATAAATAGAAGCGCCCCGGCCAGTACGGGAATTCCGAAGACCAGAATATCCATCGCATATCCGTGCAGCCCGTCAAGCATGATCCCGCACCTCTCCAGCTCCACCCGAATCCAGCAATCCGGAATTCTAGCCGTTCGCAGACCTGGGAACCAGTAACTCTGCCTCCGAATACATGGGTCATACGTGTAACGGGACCGGCCGCATCGCGGCCTCCCGCGCCATCCGGCCTGGCGCGCTCGTCAGCGCGCGCCGGGCCACCCCACCACCTCGCCCTGCACAGAGGAGTTCCCGCATGCCCGGCTTCAACGTCAACGCCGCCCGCGCCCAGCGCCTCGAAGCGCTCGGCCGCGCCTGGACCTTCACGCTCGACGACGACACCTTCGAGCTGCCGACCGAGCTCGGCCGCGGCACCGCCCGCAAGCTCCGCGCCCTCGACGACAACGACGTTGACGGGCTCCTCCAACTCCTGCTCGGTGAGCAGCAGTTCGGGCGCTTCGAGCGGCACGACATCACCATGCAGGACATCGCCGCGATCCTGGAGGCCTACGGCAAGGAGACGGGGCTGGGCCTGGGGGAAGACTGAGCCTCGACGCGCTCGTCGACGAGCACGCCGAGGCCATCGAGGCGGACCTGCTCCGCCACTACGGCATCGACCTCCTGGACTGGCACCGCGGCCGGCTCACCTCACGCCGGCTCGCGGTGCTAGTCCAGCACATGCCGCGCGACAGCGCCCTCACACGTGAGTTGCATGGCGATGCCGCCGAATGGAGCGTGACGGACTACCTGCTGGCTCACGTGGTGGACCTGTTCCAGGAGGCCAATTGGATGTTCGCCACCGTCAACCGGGACGAAGACAGTGACCCCCTTGACTGCCCGGAGCCCATCCACCGCCCCGGGCAGGCGGAGCCGGCCCGAAAGGACACATCGGGCGAGGACGCGACCACGCTGCCGCCCCCGCAGGAACTCAGCAGGTTCTTCGCCTGAGATCCCGTCCTCAGTTCGCCCGGGCACTAGGAAAAGAAATAGAGGGAAGCGCCGCCACCGAGCAAGAGAGCCCCGATACCCAGAGTGATCAGCACGTTCCTCTTGACTCGCGCAGCCGCCTCCAGATCCCCCTTCTCCCTCTCTTCGTCAACCGCGCCACGCATTACGAGGAAGAAAATGATAAAAATGGCACCTAATGCCGACATGATGACCCCAGCGCCCCTCGCCAAGATCTGCATCCCGGTCGCATCTGCAAGCTGAGTCATTCCCCACCCTCACTCTGCTCCATGGAGGCCATTGCGCCGCAATCCTTGCCGCGAGAGATCAGAAAGTCAAGGTATACGCAGACGAACTGGGAATCGAGCATGGGTAAACATACGACAGATGAAATCTACGATAAACTGTCAGACCTTGAATTTTCAGTCAAACCCTCCCGCTCAAACGGAAACTCGTCGCCAGTTACGGACAGAGAACTCAGCCAGCAGATAACAGGGTTAAAAAAGGCCATCGCGGATGGGCCGCAGGACAAGAAGACAGACTTCAAGGGCGCCCTCCAGGAGCTTCCCGTTCTGAAGGAGATTCTCGCGGTCCTCAAGGCAGGAGGCGGGCCAGCCTACATAGTGCTTGGGATCGTGGCGATCAAAGCAGGGCTTTCCGCTATCGGAATAAAGCTATTCGACATCCAGAAAGCTACCCAGGCCCTCTCGCGCAAGTTGTCCAACGGTAAGGAAGTGACAACGAACGAGAATGGCCGAATAACCCGTGCCGTTCCCGAGCAACCTCAGGGCATGAGACTTCCGTCATTGGAGCAAGTCAATGACGTGACGGAAGCAATCAAAAACCTGAATGGCGAAATACACACCTACAGCTCCAGAGCGCGAGAGCTTCCTTCCTCCCGGGAGTTGAAGCGGCTCGCCGACTCCGCCGGACGTCTGACCGCGGCCGCCGGGAAGCATGCCGACGTCGGCCACCTCGCTAGCGCCACGCACACCCTCACCGAGCGCTTTCAGGAACTCTCCCGTGCCGTCGGCGGCACCAGCGGCACCTGAAGCTGTCGATCGGAGGATCTCCCATGGCACTTGTCCCGTCCCTCAACCGCGCCATCACCGCGCTCAACCGCCTCCGCTCAGCGGCAGGTTCGACCGGCGGCGCCCTCAACACCATCAAGAGCAGAGCAGGGCAGGCCGACGTCTCTCTCGGCAAGTCTGCTGGCTCCACGAAGAAGTTCAAGACCTCGCTCGACCACCTCAAGTCCTCGTCCGGCAAGGCCAACACCGCCCTCCGCGACGTAAAACGCCAGTCCGACGCCGTGGAGAAGTCCGTCGGCAAGGCCGGCAAGGCCGCCACCGGCGGCGGCAAGTCCATGGGTGGTCTTGGGAAGGGGCTCAAGGGCGCGACCCTGGCCCAGAAGGGCCTCAACACCGCCATGAAGGCCAACGCCTTCGGGCTGGTCATGACGCTGCTCGCGCCGATCATCGGGCAGTTCATCAATATGGACAAGGTGTCCAAGGCCCTGGCGGCGGGCGTGAAGTGGGCCTGGAATGCCATCTCCGGGGCCATCAAGTCGCACGCCGGGCCCATCAAGGGTGTGATGAAGGGCATCATCAACTCCTTCACCGCCCTGCCCCGCGCCTACATCAGCGGAATCAACGCCATGATCGGCGGCCTGAACGGGATTCACGTCAAGATTCCCGGCTGGGTACCGGTCTTCGGCGGCAAGGAATTCGGGATCCACATCCCCAAGATCCCCAACATTCCGACGCTCGCCGAGGGTGGCGTCGTCTCCGCCCGCTCCGGCGGCCGCCTCGCCGTCATCGGTGAGGGCGGCGAGGACGAGGCCGTCATCCCGCTGTCCAAGCTGAGCCGCATGCTCGGCCACCACCCGGGAGGCGGCGCCGCGCTGCACCGGCTCGCCGCCGCCGTCGAGGCGCTCGCCGATCGGCCCGTGCACGTACAGGTCGACTCGCAGACCATCGCCCGCGCCGTGTTCCTGGGGCAGCGCCAGCTCGCCCGGCGGTAGTCGCCCCTCCTCCAGAACCCGTACGAGAACCCGGAGGTACACGCCATGCCCAGCAACCTGTGGATAGGCCCCCCAGGGGCCCTCTACGAGATCGACCAGGCCGCCACGTCCTTCGACCGCAGTGTCGAGCTCGGTGTCAGCGAGTTCAAGTCGCTCGGCGGCCGCATCACCGTCACCCGTACCCCGGCTCCCTCCCGCCGGATGAAGCTGAGCTGGGACCGGCTCCCGCCCGTCGACGCGCGGGTCCTGGACGGGCTCGCCCGGCGCGTCGCCGGCGGCCCCGGACCGGTCCTGGTCATCGACCCGGCCGCCGGCAACGTCCTCGGCGCCGCGCAGGCCGCGGGCCGCGGCGACACCGGGGCGGCCGGGCTTCAGCAGTGGTTCAAGGTGTCGACGACCGGGACCGTCGCGGAAGTCGCCGCGGCGCCGGGGACGTTCACGTTCACAGCCGCCGACGCGACCAGCAAGGTGGCCTGGCGGAGTGTGCCGTGGGGCGGCAACTTCCCCGTCGCGCCTGGCACCCGTGTCTCCTTCCGTGCCCCTGCCGCCTTCGCCGCCCTCGGCACCGTCGGCGTCAACATCGACTTCAAGAAGGCCGACGGGAGTTATCTGTCCGGGCCCACGGCCGGCGGCCCGTACATCGCCACGACCGTGCCCGCCGGAGCCGTGTACGCCACCCCGTGCGCGACTCCGGGCACGGCGGGCACCTACTCCCTCGCCGGTGCCTGCTTCGCGTACGACGACGGGGCCGCGCACACGACCCCCGGCGACGGCCTGCCGCCGCTCGCCATCACGTCGTACAGCGACAGTCCCGGGCGGCCGCTGCCCTACCGCAGCATCAGCGTCGACCTGGTGGAGGTGTCCGGTGCAGCGGGCTGACGACGCCACCAAGGCAGCGCTCGCCGCCGGGGAGCGCACCACCACGCACATCACCCGGCTCGGCGGTACGGACGTGTCGGCGCAGGTGCAGTCGTGGCAGGTGGAGCGGTCGTACGCGACCGATCTGCCCGCCGCGATGCGCGCGTTCTCCGGAAGTTCGGCGGCCCAGTTGCAGCTCCAACTGGGCGGTATTACAGGCAAGTTGGCGCCCGAGCTCTATTCCGCGTGGGCCGGCCACGCCACCGGTGACCTCGCCCGCCCCGGGCAGAGCGTCACCCACGCGACGGGTGTGGGGGCCGGCGCCACCCTGCCCGCCTTCCGCGGCACCCTGCGCAACCGCAGTGCCGCATCCGGCTCCGACACCGTGCAGCTCACCGCGCTCGACGGCGCCGAGCGGCTGCGGGCACCAGCCGAACTCCCGCGCCCGTACACCGGGTTGTACTGGGGGCGCCCGGTCTCCAGCGCCACCTGGTGCGTCGACGAGCTGCTGCGGCAGGCCGGGCTGCTGACCAGTCCGCCGGCGCGCGCGCCCCAGTTCGTCGCAGGACAGCCTCTGACCCTCGTGCACGCCACTCTGCACGGCGGGTTCACCACCCCGTACGGCATGCCCGAGGACCTGCCCGACCCGCGCCACTACACGTGGTCGCGCACCGGCGCCCCGCACGAGATGGCCCTGGTGCCGCGCGGTCTGCCCGCGGGCGACAGCGGCATCACCGCCTCGTGGTTCCCGCGCAGCCGGGTCACCGTGCCCGGCAGCAGGCTGCTCGCCGAGGCGTGGGTGAACAACGCCGTCGGCATCGGCTCCACCGTCCGCCTCGACCTGGAGCTGAACCGCACCGGGACGGCCGTCGGCACCATCTCCCTCGCCGTCGACTTCACCAACGGCACCGTCCTGGCGACATCGCTCAGCTCCGATCCCGCGGTGCCGGGCAGCGCACTGCAGTGGGGCTCCAACGCCGCCGCGATGAAGTCGCAGCGCGGCGTCTGGCACATCGGCGCGTACGTCGATGTGTACGCGTCGACGAACAACCAGGCTCTGCCTTCGGTCATCCCGCTGCTCACCGCGCCGGACGGGACCACCTGGGTTGGCGGTGCCGCCGTCTTCACGGCGGCCACCGGGCCCCAGCCCGTCGCCGAGCTGCGCAAGGTCCGCCTCGTCACCTCCATGGCGACCGAGAGCGTCCAGGTCACCAGCGGTCTGACCGGTCCACCGAGCGTCGCCGAGTTCAGCCAGTCGGGCACCTGGAGCAAGACCGCAGAACTGGACGAGGTGATCCTGCCGCTGCGCACCGTGCCCAGGGTGACCGGTTCGCAGTGGGACGCGATCGGCCAGATCGCCAAGGCGAGCATGTCCACCGCGGAGATCGACGAGCGCGGGCGTTTCCGGTGGCGCAACTTCACCCGGTTCGCCACTGAGCCGACCGTCCCCGACCTGACCCTGACCTCCGTACGCGACATCGCCGCGCTCACCGTCACCGAGGAGATCGACGCCTGCCGCAACTTCTGCACCCAGCCCGCCAAGGACTGGGGCGCGGCGCGCACCGTCGGGGGGGAGGCCGTGTACGACACCGTGGTGCGGGAGATCCCTGGAGGCGGTTCCCTCACCATCTCGTACGCCTTCGGCGAGGACGAGCTGGACGTGGGCCCGCCGGACACCGACGACGACTCGGTGATCACCCTGGGATCCACCTTCCGGGTCGCGACCCGGAACGCGGTGGGCACGACCGCGGTCAAGGGCGCGGTGGACGCGCTCGTACGACGCGAGGACGGCACGATCGTGCTGCGCCTGACCAACCGCACCTCGACGCGGCTCTACACCGTGGCCAAGGACGGTTCACCGTCCATCCGCATCGTGCCGATGCGCCCGGACCGGGGTCCGGTGGAGCGGCAGGCGGTCGCCTACGTCCCCGGCGGCGACAGCGAGCGCTGGTACGGACGCCAGGAGTTCTACGGCGAGCAGTCCGACTGGGTCCAGGACCTGGCCACTGCACAGCAGTTGGCAGAGGCCATGCGCAGGGCCGGCCAGTACCCGGTGCCCGTCCTCGAGGACGTCCAGGTCCTGCACGATCCGCGCATCCAGCTCGGCGATGTCGTCCGCGTGGTGGACACGACGGGCGCGGCCCTCGACACGCTCGCCTGGGTCGTCGGCATCACCACCTCGTCGGCGGCGGGCGGCGGCGTCCAGCAGACGCTGAGCCTGCGCGGGGTGAGGGCCAACGGCGTACCGGCGGACGCGGGACTGACTCCCGATGCGCCCGCGCTGCCGCCCGCGCCGAACACCGCGCCGGCCTACGCGTCCGTCGCCACCGCCTACCCGACCCTCGCCGCCCTGCTGGCGGCGAACCCGACGTGGGCGGACCTGACGGACTGACCTCGCGCCCGTCCCTTGCCCGCCCCACGTCACGCCGTACGAAGCCACGTCACCCCACGTCACGCCGTACGAAGTCACGTCGTGTGAAACGGAGCCCCGCCATGTCCGAACCCTCGCCGGATCCCACTCCCCAGCCGCCGCCCGACGACCTGATGCGCGAGCTGGCCGAAGCCCTCGCCCGCGCGACGGACCCCTACGCCCCCGCACCGGAGGAACCCCAACAGCAGCCCTCCGACGGCCTGTTGACCGTCACGGTCGACCCCATCGAACCCGCACCCCAGGAGGAGTCCGCATGACCACCCAGTACACGCCGATCAGCAGCCTCCCCTACCCGCAGGCCTCCGACCCCGCCGATCTGCCGGCCCATCTGAAGGCCCTGGCGGACGCCGCGGACGGGCGTACCGTGCTGCGCTTCCCCGACACGGCTACGCGCGACGCCAAGCTGGCCGCTCCCGTCGCGGGCATGGTGGCCTGGATCGGCACCCCCGGCCGGATGATGTACTACACCGGCACCGCCTGGGTCCCGGTGGCTCCGGTGCCGGTCTTCCGGGTCAACCTCGACGACGGGGACACCACGTCCACCACGTACGTGGAAACCCTCGCGAACGCCGGCGGCGACCCCATGGCGGCGACGTTCACGGTGCCCGCGTCCGGCCAGGTCATCATCACCGTGGGCAGCTACATACGTACCTCCACCACCGCGACGTCCTTCATGTCGGCGAACATCCGCAACGCCTCCAACGTGATTGTGCTCGCCGCCGACGACAACCGCGCCGCCGCCGTGTCGATCCCCAACAGGACGTCGGTGTCGGCCCAGTTCCAGGTCACAGGCCTTGCCATCGGCACGACCCACACCGCGACACCGGCCTACCGGTCCAGCGCCAGCACGAACACGTCGTTCTTCGACACGCGTTTCATCCGTGTGGACCCCATCCCGTAAGGGCCCCTGAACGCCTTCGAGCCAAGGCACTTGGAGCACATTGTGGCGACACCCCTGACCGCGTACGCCTTCGCCCGCGCCCTGCGCGACGAGGGCGTACGCCTCGCGGAACACACCGACAAGCTGAACTGGCAGACCCACAACCGCAATCACAAGGGCCCCTGGGGCCCGGTCAACGGCGTGATGCTGCACCACACCGCGGGCCGCGACAGCCTCACCCTGTGCCGCGACGGCACCGCCGCCCTGCCGGGCCCGCTGTGCATCGGCCTCGTCGCCAAGGACGGCACCGTGCACCTGGCCGGTTACGGCCGCACCAACCACGCGGGCGCCGGTTCGTCCGCCGTGTTCGACGCCGTACGCGCCGAGCGCCCGCTCCCCGGCCCGCCGGGACCGGACGCCGTCGACGGCAACACCCACTTCTACGGCTTCGAGATCGAGAACCTCGGCAACGGCCACGACCCCTATCCGGCGGCCCAACTCGCCGCCGTGGAACGCCTTTCGGCCGCCCTGTGCCGCGCCCACGGCTGGTCGGCGGCGAGCGTGATCGGGCACAAGGAGTGGACAGGGCGGAAGATCGACCCGTCGTTCTCGATGCCGGGGATGCGGATGCGGATCGAGGCGCGGCTCGGGGTGCGGCCCGTGCCGCCCGCTGCCCCGTCGTACGCGCCGTTCCCGGGTGCCGGCTTCTTCGTCCCGGGCCGCCGCAGCGACCTCGTCACCGCGGTCGGCCGACGGCTCGTCGCGGAGGGCTGCGGGCGCTACCACGTCGGGCCCGGGCCCGTGTGGGGCGAGGCCGACGTCCTGTCGTACGCCGCCTGGCAGCGCAGGCTCGGGTACGTGGGGGCCGCGGCGGACGGGGTTCCGGGGCGCGCGAGCTGGGACCGGCTCGGCGTACCCCGCACCTGAGACCCGGAAAGGAGACCCCCATGAGCGAGGGCACTGTCGCCGTCGAGCTGGAGCGGCTGCGCCGCAGCGTCGACGTCGGATTCGCCACCACGCGCGGCGACCTGGCGCTGCTGCTGCAACGCGCCGACCAGACCGACAAGACGCTCGGCGAGCACGAGGAGCGCCTGGACGCCCTGGAGCGCACCCGCTGGCCGCTGCCGTCGCTCGCGGCCCTGACGTCCTGCGCGGCGCTGGCCGTCGCGGTCTGGGAGGCGACGGGGCGCCACTGATTAAGCGAAGGAGCACGTGAAGGGGCCGGGAGGTTTTCACCTCCTGGCCCCTTCACGCATATACAGCTGCACCTACGGCACCCTATTGAGCGGTGGCGTATCCCAGGAAGGCGGTCCAGGCGGCGGGGGAGAGGGCGAGGGCGGGGACGGTGAGGTCCTTGGAGTCGCGGACGTGGACGGTGTGGGGGCAGTTCGCGACCTCGATGCAGTTGCCACTGTCCTCGCTGCTATGGCTGGACTTGGACCAGGCAAGGGCAACCTCGACGCAGTTGCCGCTGTCGTTGCCGCTGTAGCTGCTCTTGATCCAACTGAGGCCGGTGCTCATCGTTCCTCTGCCGCCTGTTCGATCAGTTTCATGGACTCTTCGGGGCTGAGAGCCTGCGCCCGCAGAATGCCATACTTCCCGAACAGGTTGCCCAGAGTCGGCTGTTCGCTGATGAAGAAGCTGCCGCCCTGCCCTTCGATGTAGGCGAGTTGGCGCCGCTCCTTGGTCTCCAGAAGGACGAACGGTCCGTCGAGTGCGACGTGGACCTCCCTGTCCGGCGACATCACCTGCATCTGTACGTTGCGGAGCTGGGCGACATCGAGAATGTGCCGCAGCTGCCTACTGCGCACATGACGCCCCCCGATGGGTCTGATGAGGGCGCTCAGCTCCAGTACGAATCCGATGTCCGGTGTGGGCTTGCGAGTGAAGAGGCTCTGGCGTTCCAGACGGGCTGCGACGCGCCCCTCGATTTCCTCATCGTCGACCGATGGATGGGTATGGCCCAGGACCGCGCGGGCGTACTCCTCGGTCTGAAGCAGCCCGGGCACTACATGCGTCTCGTATTCGTGCCTGGCAGACGCTGTCGCTTCCTCAGCGGCGAACTGCTCGAACCACGAGGCCAAATGGCTGAACACCAGCTCGGTCCCGGCCGCCAGCAGTGCACCTTGTGCACCCAGCGCCTCATCCGCCCGCGTGACGAAGTCGCCCTTCGGCGGCCGTTGCCCCCGCTCCACCATCGCCACCTGCGACTTCGAGAAGCCGATCTTCAGCCCCAGGGCTTCCTGCGACAGCTCCGCCCGCTCCCGGAAGAAGCGCAATAACGTCCCGAACATCTGGGCGTTGCCACCCCCTTGGCCACCGGAGTGCACAACCCACCTCCCGAGTGCACAACAGTGCACAGACGCCTTGTGTCCCTGGTCACGGTACGTGTGGGGCGCGACGCTTTCCGTATGGAACGGAAAAGTTCACTGGACCCGGTGCCCTCGTGGGTGCCTGCGAGCGGGCATGCCCTTCGTTATGCGGGCATTCACTTCGACGCCGTACGGATCACCGGCATGCGGGGCGAGCAAGTGGCGTACGAGTTGATGCAGTTCACCGACTTCCGGGCGGGTCCCGTCGTGCGCTCGCGGATCGGGGCGCGGAGCACGTATTTTCTGTTGCCGCCGCAAACCGTGACCGCCTACCGCTGGCCGGCCGGTGCGGAGGCGATGAGCCGGGGCGGACGGACAGCGGCGTTCGTCGGGGTGCCCGCGCTGCACGGGCTCACCTGGCCCCTGGATTGGCGCTCGCTGCCGACCGCGGAGACGCCGTTCGTGGATGCGGCGTTGCTGCACGAGCTGACTATGGGAGTCCTGGCGGATGAGGCGGAGGTCTCCTGAAGGGGCCCTCACGGCAGGCGCGTTGCCGGGTGCAATGTCCGTTTGCGTGGTGAAGGGGGAGCCGGGTGCGGTACGGTGACGTCGTCATCACGCTCTGTATGCAGCCGCATACGGGGCGGCCCCCGGCGGTGCTACCAACACCAGTCCGAGGGCCTTCACCACAAGTGGAACGAGAGTCCACCGGGATGCTTTGGCATGCTATCGCGCCGTCTCGGCGCTTCACGAAGGCTTCGCACGACGTGGTGCGTCATCCGCGTCTGAACAGTGACGCGAAGATTCTGCTCCTGTACGTGCAGGGGCTCCCCGAAGGTCTGGCCGACAAGCCGCTCAGCGAGCATGCGCGGCAGCTGGGGATCACGGGGCGGGCCTATCAGCGGGCCAAGAGGATGCTGGTCGAGGACGGGTTCCTGCACGAGTGGCATCAGCAGAACGACCGGGGGCGGTGGGTGACCGTACAGCTCTTCGCCAACTCCCCGGTCACGGGCGCGGCGGCGGTCGGGCTCCGGGACGGGTGGGGTGCCGAGGTGCCACCGAGTGCGCAGAAACGGACGGTCGATCAGCCGAGGGGTCGGGTTATCGGTGGCTATGAACCGGTAGATGAAGAACTGGGGAAGAACTCATCCCACCCACCCACCGAAGCTGAACCCGAAGCTGAATCCGCGCCGGAAGTGGCCGAGGGCGAGCGGGTGTTGCTCTCGCTGCGGCATGCGCACCGGGAGCTGCATCTGGGGGCGCGGGAGGCGCGGGGTCTCGCGGAGGCCGCCGCCGAGTGGTTGCGGCGCGGGGCCTCGGCTGCTGACCTGCGGCGGGCGCTGACCAGTGGGCTGCCCGAGGGTGGGGTGCGATCCGCTGTGGGGTTCCTGCGGCACCGGCTCGTACAGAAGCTCCCGGAGGCGGTACCGCCACCCACCGTCGACGTCCGGCCCGCGCCACGGGTCGCCGAGTTGGTGGTCTGTGAGGGGCCCGGTGAGGATCACGTGTTCCGGCCCGTGGGGGACGAGACGCGCTGCGGTCCGTGTCGCGGGGAGGGGGCCCGGGCGTACGGGGCCGCCGCGTACGCGAAGCAGCCGTCCCATACCCCGTGGCGGGACCGCGTCGCCGCCCTCGCCGCGAGCTCGACAGAGACGACCTGACGGGGATCAGGTCGTCTCGTATCCGCCGATCCGACCCGTGCTGTGTTTCGGGTGAGCCCGTGGCTTACTTGGAAGCGAGTCGGCAGTTCGGGGTCCCACATCTCGGTGACGCACACCGCAGGCACCGTCCACACCCGCGGCCGTTCTTACCGACCACAGGGGCGGGTCGGCGTCGATGTCGTCACCGTCGGTGTCGGGACAGGCCATGGCTCCACGATGTCAGACGTCGTCGTCCGGCGACGCGCCGCTGCCTGTGGGTGTGGCGGATCCGCCGCCGTCGGGGCGCAGCGAGGACAATGACAGCGACTTCGGGCCGACGAAGGAGGACTTGTGGTGAATGCCGTGGTGAGCCGCGGAACAGGGGTGACCGAGTCCGCCGAGGACCGGGCGCAGTGGCGTGGCCGGCTCCTGCGGGCCGGGCGGGACCTGTTCGCCGCATACGGCTACGCAAGCACGACCATCGAGCAACTGTGCGCCGAGGCGCGCGTGCCGATTCGCGCGTTCCATCAGCAGTTCACCTCGCGGGAGGCGCTGTTGATCGCGCTGTACGACGAGGTGGCGACCAGTGGACTGCGCGCGTCCGAGGAGGCGATGCTCTCCGACGACATGGAGGAGTGCTCGACGGAGGAACGGTTCCGTCGCCTCTTCGCCGCCTATGTGGGCGGGGTCACCGCTGATCCGCGTGCCGCGCGGGTGGCGTTCGTCGAGGTGCTGGGCGTGAGCCGCACCGTCGACGAGCACCTCGCGATGTGGCGGACGATGTGGTCCGAGTTCCTGACCTGTGAGGCCGAGCGTGCCGCCGAGCGGGGTGAGGTGGGTGACGGCGACCAGCGGGTCGCGGTCACGGTGATGACCCACTCCGTCGAGGAACTCCTCGCCCATCACGCCCGCCGCCCCCGCCAGGTCACGCCCGACTGGCTGACCGAAGAGCTCACGCGGCTCTCCCTGACGATGCTCGGTTCGCCCTGACCGCCCCTGCTCTCCCGTACGGCGAATAATGGGCAGATGGGAGACGGAGCGAAGGCGGATGCGGGTGCCGGCGATGAGTTCGCCGCTGTCCTGACCGGGGTCGGGTCGCGCCTGAGGGCCCTGCGCCGGGAGCGCGGCACGACCCTCGCCCAGCTGGGCGAGACGACCGGGATCTCGGTCAGTACCCTCTCCCGCCTGGAGTCGGGCGGCCGCAAACCCACCCTGGAGCTGCTGCTGCCGCTGGCCAAGGCGTACGGGGTCCCGCTCGACGAACTCGTCGGCGCCCCCGCCACGGGTGACCCCCGCGTCCATCTGCGCCCCTTCACCCGCGGCAGCAGAAAGTTCATGCCGCTGACCCGCCACCTCGGTGGCCTCCAGGCGTACAAGATGGTGCTGCCCGGCGGGCGAGGGGCGACCGGGCCCCTGGAGCCGCGGGTGCACGAGGGCTACGAGTGGCTGTACGTGCTGGCGGGGCGGCTGCGGCTGGTGCTGGGCGAGCACGATGTCGTACTGACCACCGGGGAGGTCGCCGAGTTCGATACGCGTACGCCCCATGCCTGGTCCAGCGCGGGGCCGGAACCGGTCGAGATTCTCAGCCTGTTCGGGCCGCAGGGCGAACGGATGCATGTGCGGGCCCGGCCCACCAAAAAGTGAGGGCGCCGGGACGGCCGGGCGTCACGCTTCCGCGCGGCCGCCCGCGTACGGTCCGCCCATGCCCCACGCCTGGTGCATCGCGTCGGCGAATGTCGCGGCCAGCTTCTGCTCGCCCGTGGGACCGGGGTGCGTGCCGTCGTACGTGTCCGTGTGGATGTCGTACCCGGGCGGGCGCGACGCCAGCAGGATCGGTGACATCGGCTCGTCGAGGTCGGCGACAGCCTTTGCGAGGAGCTCGTTGAAGCGGTCGCACTCGGCGGCGAACGGAGCGTCCGACTCGGCCCGTATGTTCGGGATGACCGGCAGGAGGACGGTCTTGATGTGCGGGTTCGCGGTGCGGGCCGCCGCGATGAACGCGCGGGCGTTCTCGGCGGTCTGCCCGCTCTCCGTGTAGAAGCCGAGATCTATCAGGCCGAGCGAGACGAGCAGCACGTCGGCACGCGACGCGCTGACCACGTCCGCGATCACCGGGGCCATGTGCAGCCATCCCTCGCCCCAGCCCGCCAGATGGCGGCGGGCCCGGGCGGGGAAATCCGGGGCGCCGTACGCGTACGAGACCGGGGTGTTCGTCGCGGTGTCGTACAGCTCGGTCCGGGGGCCGACGATCTCGTACGGACCGTCGAAAGCCGCTTCGAGGTGCTGCCACATGCGGTAGCGCCAGGTGAAGTCGCCGGCGCGGCCGATGGTCATGGAATCGCCGACGAACAGAAAACGCATGGCGCCATCATCGCGGATCAACGCGCGGAGCTGCGACGTGACGATGGACACTTGGTCCATGCGTTCGTATCTGACAGTCACCGGTGCCGCCGCGCTGCTCGTCCTCACCGGGGCGGCAGCCGCCCCGGCCACGGCCGACGACGGGTCCGCCGACCGCAGCTTCACGATCGAGGACCCCCGGATCACCGAGTCCAGCGGTCTCGCCGCGAGCCGCGCCCACCCGGGCATCTACTGGACGCACAACGACAGCGAGGACGGGCCGTACGTCTACGCCGTCGATTCCCGCACCGGGAAGACCGTCGCGACGATCACCATGCGGGGGGTGGGGCGGCCGCGCGATGTCGAGGCGATCTCGCTCGGGCCCGACGGCAATCTGTACGTCGGTGACATCGGCGACAACCTGAACGGCAGCTGGGACCACGTCTGGATCTACCGGTTCCCGGAGCCGAAGGTGCTGAAGGACGCGACGGTCCGGGCGACCCAGTTCGACGTGAAGTACGCGGACGGGGCGCGCAACGCCGAGGCGCTGATGGTCCACCCGAAGACCGGCCGGGTCTACATCGCCTCGAAGAACGAGGACGGCGGCGGACTGTACGAAGGGCCCGCCGAGCTCTCCACCGGACGGACCAATGTGTTCCGGCGGGTCGGCGAGGTGCCGTGGGTGACGGACGGTGCGTTCTCGCCGGACGGGAAGGAACTGGTGCTGCGGTCCTACTTCAGCGCCCGTGGCTACGCGTTCAAGGACGGGCGGCTCGGCGCCGACCACCCGGTCAGCGCGCCGTTGCAGAGACAGTCCGAGTCGGTGACGTACACGGCGGACGGCTCGGCGCTGATGTTCGGCTCGGAGGGCGCACGGAGCGACGTGGTGCGGGTGGACATCGCAGGCGCGGACAGGAACGGCGGCGACGCCAAGTCGCCGTCGAAGGACGGCGGCGGTGCGTCGGCCGTCGCCGGTGACGGGAGCGGCAACCAGACGAAGGGCAGCACCCTGGTCGGAGCATTGGTGCTCGCCGCCGTGGGCGCACTCGTCTTCATGAACCGGCGCCGCAAGCGCGGCTGACCGCTGCCCGGTTTCCATCGGTGCACGGCCAGGGCGCCGCGTCACCCCCTGGTGCGCCTCTCGACGAGCACTTCGAAGCCGTCGATCAGCCGTTGCAGGCCGAACGCGAAGTGGTCGTTCTCGTAGCTGAACGCGTCCTCGGAGAGCCCTGCCATCAGCGGATAGTCGCCGCTCCTCATGGCCCGCTCCAGGTAGGGGCGCTGGTCCTCCCAGAAGGCGTCATTGCTCAGCCCGGTCTGCTGCACGGCCTCGGTGGCCTGGAGCCGGGTGCGGGCGATGCCTTCCACGAAGCTGTTGACCGTGATGATCGTCGAGATCAGCTCCGGGTCGGTCAGACCCATGCCCCTGATACCCGCGAGGGCCAGTTCGAGACCTCGGAGGGCGCTGGGGCCGAGGACGGTACGCGCCTGGTTGATCTTGAGCAGCCAGGGGTGGCGGCTCAGCTGTTCCAGGTAGGTGCGGGCCATGGTGTCGAGGGCGGCGCGCCAGTCCGCCGGTCCGTCGGCCGGGGTGGCGTCCAGGGGTTCGCCCAGGACGTGGTCGAGCATCAGGTCGAGCAGCTCGGCCTTGCCGGGGACGTACCTGTAGAGCGACATCGTGCCGGTGCCCAGATCGGTGGAGAGCCGGCGCATCGAAAGGGCGGCCAGGCCCTCCGCATCGGCGATCGCCACGGCGGTGGTGACGATCCGGCCGAGTGTGAGAGCCGGTTTGGGGCCGCGGCTGGGGCGGTCGCCGGTGCCCCAGAGGAGCTCCAGGCTGCGCGCGATATCGCCACTGCCGGCCGTCGTTCCGTCCGCGCCACCCGCTGAATCGCTCTTCGTCATGAGCTCAGCGTAAGCCTCTGGACAAGAAGTGGGTACGGTGTACTCTCATTTGGGTACAGCGTACTCAGTTTATTGGAGTGAAGGGGGTTCTGTCATCGATGCGAGCGGATATGCCGTACGTGCCGAAGGGGTCATGAAGCGGTACGGAGAGAAGCGCGGCGGGAAGAAGGGCAGCGGGGAGAAGAGGGCTCTCGACGGATTCGATCTGGCCGTCCGGCCCGGCACCGTGCACGGGCTGCTCGGTCCCAACGGGGCCGGCAAGACCACTGCTGTACGCGCCCTGTCGACGCTGCTGCGGTTCGACGGCGGGCGAGCCGAGGTTGCCGGGCTGGACGTGGCGCGCGAACCCCGTCGCGTACGCACAAGGATCGGGCTCACCGGGCAGGACGCCGCCGTCGACGAGATCCTGACCGGGCGGCAGAACCTGGAGATGTTCGGGCGCCTCTTCCATCTGGGCGGCGCGCGTGCCCGGCGGCGGGCTGCGGAACTGCTGGAACAGTTCGACCTGCGCGACGCCGCCGACAAGGGGGTCAAGGGATACGGCGGCGGCATGCGGCGCCGCCTCGACCTGGCGGCATCGATGATCCTCGCACCCCAGGTGCTGTTCCTGGACGAGCCGACGACAGGGCTCGATCCGCGTGGGCGGGGCGAAGTCTGGGACAGCGTACGGGCGTTGGTGGCGGATGGTACGACGGTGCTGCTCACCACCCAGTACCTGGAGGAGGCCGACCGGCTCGCCTCGCGCATCACCGTCATCGACCGGGGCCGGGCCATCGCCGACGACACCCCGGACGGGTTGAAGAACCGGGTGGGGGGAGACCGGATCGAGGTCGTCGCGGGCGAGGCGGCCGACCTGCCCGCGGTCGTCAAGGCCGTGGAACGAGTCGCGGGCGCCGGTCCTGTCGTCTCCGACGAGGCGGACCGCCGCGTCCACGCCCAGGTCGCCGACCGGGTCGCCGCGCTCACCGAGGTCGCGCGCACCCTCCAGGACGAACGCATCGAGGTCGAGGACATCGGGCTGCGCAGACCGAGCCTCGACGACGTGTTCCTCAGCCTGACCGGACACCGTACGGAGACGCCCGAAGAGGAGGTGATGGTGTGACCGCCATCGAACTGCACACGGCCGGCCCCGCACGCGGCCGACTCCACTGGGCGCTCGCCGACAGCTGGAACGTCACCCGACGCAGTCTCACCCACTACCAGCGCCAACCGGCGGCCATCATCTGGCAGTTAGGTTTCCCGATCCTCTCCGTGCTGCTGTACGGGTATGTTTTCGGCAGTGCCATGAAGGTGCCCGGAGGCGGCGACTACCGGGAGTTCCTGATGCCGGGCATGTTCGCCACGACCATGGCCATGGGCTTCATGAACACCGCGATGGCCATGGTGACCGACGTCGGCAAAGGCGTCGTCGACCGGTTCCGCTCCATGCCGATGGCACCGTCCGCGGTCTCCGCCGGGCGCGGCCTCGCCGATCTGCTGGTCGCCGGCGCCGAGCTGGCGATCCTCGCGGCCACGGCCCTCGCGATCGGGTGGCGTGCGGACGGCGCCCCGACTGCCGCCGTCGGCGCGTTCGGACTGCTTCTGCTGCTCCGGTTCAGCCTGATCTGGGTCGGCGTCTGGCTGGGACTCCTGGTCCCGAGCGCGGAGTCGGCGGGCGGTCTGTACGCCATCGCGTTCCCGGCCACGATGATCTCCAGCGCCCTGGTCGCACCCTCCCTGATGCCGGGCTGGCTGGGCACCGTAGCCGCCTGGAACCCGATTTCTTCGACGGTCACGGCAACCCGCGAACTCTTCGGCAACCCGGTGGCGGGCGGCGGCACCTGGGTGGAGGAACACGCCCTGTTGATGGCGGTGGTGTGGCCGCTGGTACTGACCGCGGTGTTTCTGCCTCTGGCGGTGCGGCGGTTCCAGCGACTGAGCCGCTGAACCGGGGGCGGGACGGCACGCGTAGGGTCGGGCGCTATGACGCACCAGGGGTCCGAGGCCTTCTCCACCGAACGGCTCGACGCACTGCCGCTGCGGGTCGCGTACGCGGACGAGATGGCGGTGGTGCTGGACGACCCGGCCCTGCACGTCTACACAGGCGGTGAACCGGAGGACCTGGACACCCTCCGGGCCCGCTACACCCGCTGGGAAGCCGGCTCGCCCGACCCGGCGGAACACTGGTGGAACTGGGTACTCAGGGTGCCCGCCGACAGTCGTCTCGTGGGCTGGGTCCAGGCCACGGTGGCGGGCCCCCGGGCCGAGATCGCCTGGGTCGTCGGCACCGAGTGGCAGGGCCTGGGCTACGCGAAGGAAGCGGCGGCCGGACTGGTGGCGCACCTGTTGACCGGGGGCACGGTCCGTACGGTCGTCGCGCACATCCACCCCGACCACACCGCGTCCGCCGCGGTGGCCGCGGCGGCGGGACTCGTCCCCACCGACGAATGGGAGGACGGGGAGCGGCGGTGGCGCCGCACGGACGTCACTTCCGGCGCTGCCCGGTTTTGAGCAGGTCCGCGACATCGAGGGTGACCTCGGCGCCGATGGAGGCGGGGAGGGCGACCTGCTGGCCGGGGGCGTACACCTGGTGGCTGGCGTACCCGTCGGCGAGGGGCTCGGTCAGGACGTGGACTCGGCCGTGCTTGCGGTTGACGATCACATAGACCGGGATCTTCGCCTCGGCGTACGCGGTGACCTTGTTCCGCAGGTCGTTGTTGTAGTTGCTGGAGGTGACCTCCAGGACGAGACGGAAAACGGCAGGGTCGTAGCAGTTGTTCTCGATCAGATGCTCGTCGAGATCGGCGTCGACGACGGAGAGATCGGGGATCGCGTAGTCCTCGGGCCCGCCAGGAAGCCACAAGCCGATCCCCTGGAGGACCTCGGTCTCTCCGTCATCGAGCCCTGCCGCGAGGAACGGGCGCATGAGCTTGGTCAGTGCACGGGCATGCGGGCCGTCCGGGGGCGGGGTCACGGTGATAACGCCTCCGATGATCTCGACGCGGTAGCCCGGATTCTGCTCCATCAGCCTGTTGGCCGTTTCGAGCAGCGATTCCGGCTCACTGTCACCGGGGTGCTCGACTGCTGCTGCAGACATTGCGGGCCTCCTGGTGGGTGGTGTCGAGGGCATCATCGTAGGGCGGTGCGCCCCCACATGTCCCTTTGGTGATCGTCCACTCGGTCGAGTGAACGAGGCGGCCGGGCCTATGCGGAGGCGCTCTGCGCGGCGGCGGGCCGGTGCTGGTACCGGGTGTGAGCGTTTGATTTCGCTCCTCGGAGCCGGAGATTATGGCGGCTCGGCCCGGGGTCACCCGGGAACGGGGAAACGGGGAGGGTCTTGCGGATGGCGTGGGATGAGTGGGAGCGGCTCAAGTCCGATGCGGTGGGGCGCGGTTCCGCACAGATGCAGTTGAATCAGTATCCGGCCGATCAGGGGGCGGGGCTCCGGCGCGCGGCTTCGGAGGATCTGAAGTCGGACAAGAAGGCATGGGTGAAGGCCGGCGAGGGTGTCAAAGGCCTGAAGGACGGCATAGACAAGGTGTTGGCGAAGCTTGACGACGGGCAGGCGGGGCTGGGTGACACCGGCGGGTGCCAGAGCGCGGCGGCGCAGAAGGAGCTGTACGACTCCTGGAAGAAGTACGTCGGCGATGTGAGCAGCCGCTGTGACGGGTTGGGCGGGCTTCTGGAGGGGGCGGGTCACGATCTGTCAAAGTCCGACCAGACGGTCAGGGAGGAGCTGGACAAGCTGACGCTGAAGTACGAGGACACGGAGGCCGTCGGCGGCCAGGCGAAGGAGAAGTGATTCGCGGTCATGGATCTTGCGACGCTGAAAGCCTTCAAGCCGTCGGAGTACGAGGAATCCGGGGATGGCTACCGGGCGACCGGTGACATGGCCAGTGCGGCGAAGGACACGATCGACAACCAGATCTGTGCGGGGGTGCGCAACCAGCTTGAGGGCGAGGCGGCGACGGCCGCCCTGCGAGAGCTCCAGGAGCTGTCGAAGAACTTCCACTACGTGCAGACCGAGTGCGGTCTGGCAAGCGCCGCGCTCAATGGTTTCGCCTTCGATATGGCGGTGGCCAAGCAGAAGCTGGACGCGGCGATCGAGGACGCTCGCGCGGACCACTGCACGGTGAACGCGGACGGCTCGGTCGCTTATCCGGCAGGCAAGAAGCCCGGCGACGAGAAGATCGCTGACGGCGGGACGGTGACCGGGAGTACTGGGGGCGGACCGACGTCCGATGCCCTGGAGCGCCAGGCGGCGAACATCCACCCGAACCCGAACTACGGCCGGGCGATGGGGTATGCGAACCGGATCGCCGATGCGCTGAAGGAAGCCACGGATGTGGACGAGAAGTGGGCGCCGAAGCTGCGCGCACTGAAGGCCGACGACGATCTGACGGTCTCCAAGCGGGACTGGGCCGACGCGCAGTCGGACATGGGCGGGGTCCGCGAGGCGGGGAAGGGCTATCTCGACTCCCTGCCGGAGCCCCCGAAGGACGGCAGCCCGAAGGACAACGCGTCGTGGTGGAAGGGGCTCAGCCCGGAGGAACAGGCGGCGTGGCTCTCCCTCCGGCCCGACACCGTGGGGGCGCTCGACGGACTGTCCTCCACGGTCCGTGACGAGGCGAATCGTGTCGTCCTCGCGGAGAAGCGGGGCGAACTCCAGCTGGAGCTGGACTCCATCCCGAAGCCGCCTGCCAACGAGTGGACGTGGATCACCGCAGGTATGTACCCGTCCAAGGTGCACACCGACGAATGGATGGAGTGGCACAACAAGTACGGGGACCGGTACGAGCAGCTCAACAAGTCCCTCAAGGGTATGCAGAGCATCCAGGACCGTTTCGACGCGACAGGCGTCAAGGGCCTGCCGGAGGCGTATCTGCTGGGATTCAGTCCCGAGGGCAATGGGCGGGCGATCGTCGCCAACGGGAATCCGGACACGGCTGATCATCAGGCGGTCTATGTGCCGGGTACGACGTCGAACCTGGGCGGCATCGGCGGGGACATCGACCGCATGGTCAATGTCTGGAATGTGGCCAACGACGCGGCCGACGGCAAGTCGGTCTCCACAATCACCTGGCTCGGGTACGACGCCCCGCAGAACATCGTCAAGGACTCGCCGTTCAGCCACTACGCCAATGACGGCGCCCCGGCTTTCAACCGGTTCATGGACGGACTCGACGCGTCGCACACCGGCGACTCGGAACCACACCGCACCGCGATCGGCCACTCGTACGGCACGACCCTCATCGGTTCCGCGGCCCGGCAGGGCGACCTGAACGCCGATGACGTGATCCTCGCGGGCAGCCCCGGTGTCCAGGTACCCAAGGCCGAGCAACTGGACGTGCCCGCGGGGCATGTCTGGAACCAGGAGGCCGATGGGGACCCCGTCCCGGACATCGGTCGCTACGGGCACGGCGGAACCGACTGGGACGGCCTCTGGACCATCCCCAGCGACGAACGCTTTGGCGCCAACCAGATGACCACGGACACCGAGGGCCACAGCGACTACTGGAAAGAGAACACCGAGAGCCTGTGGAACCAGGGCCAGGTCGTGGCAGGCCATAGTGACCAAGTGAAGTTGAAGCCGCCGCCGGACCACTGGGCGCATGTGAAGTAGGGGTGTCGGTGCCCGTCCGAGAACCGACCCACGAAGTACCTGACGACATGACCGGCCCGTGTCCCGGTCCGACTCATTGAGGCCTTCGACTTGAAGAGTAAACTGAGCGCCCCGGCGCTCCTCCTGTCCCTCGCCCTCGCGACCCTCACTGGATGCAGCATGACTGGCACCAACAACTCCGACATTCCGCTCGCGGGCACCAGCACCTCGCTTGCCGCCGCCGACAAGATGGAGCAGGTCTCCAGCGGGCTCTACGATCTGATCGGCATCAAGGGGAAGGCGTCTGACAGCCGTCCGGGAGTCACGGAGTGCTCGGGCAGGGACCGGGAGAAGTACTTCCAGATCTTCCACCCATGGAGCTTCTACCCGGCATCGGCGAGCGAGCTTGACGAGGCGATGGATCGGCTCAAGGAGGAGCTGCCCAAGCACGGCTGGAAGGTCGTCGATTACGGGCCGGACACAAGCAAGAACCAGAACATCAACCTCACGGCCGACAACGACAAGAAGAAGTACAGCGTCAAGATCGTTCAGATGCCCAAGAATGATCCGCCGAAGCTGAGCCTGATGGTCGTCTCCGGCTGCTATCAGGTGCCGGACGGCAAGAAGGTCCAGCGGTTCTGAAGGTGCCGCTTCCGTGACGGGTGAGCGCGGGATGGCTCGGTCTGCCGTCCGCACCACCCGGTTCGCTCGCCGGGCCTGAGCCCCCTCGCGGTGCGGGCCCTCGACCGGGTGCTGGGCGAAGCATCGGAGCTGCGCGAGCTGTGGGAGGACAACGAGAAGGGGACGGCCGGCATCACCCGGCTCCGGGAGGTGCTGGTGGCCTCGGCCGGTTGATCAGATCCGGGGGCGGCCGACCCGGATGAGCTCGTCGACGTCGAGAGTCACCGGGGCGCCGATCGAATCGGGCAGCGTGACCGTCTGCCCCGGGGCGTACACCTGGTGGCTGTCGTAGCCGCCGCCCATGGGCTCGGTCAGGACATGGACCCGGCCGTGCTTGCGGTCGACGATCACATACACCGGGATCTTGGCCTCGGCATAGGCGGCGACCTTGTTGCGCAGGTCGTTGTTGTAGTTGCTGGAGGTGACCTCCAGGACGAGGCGGAAGACGGCGGGGTCGTAGCAGTTGTTCTCGGCCAGGTGCTCGCCGAAATCGGCGTCGACGACCGCCAGGTCGGGGATGGCGTAGTCCTCAGGTCCGCCGGGCAGCCACAGGCCGATTCCCTGGAGGACTCTGGTCTCCTGGCCGTGGAGACCCGCGGCCAGGAAGGGAATCATGAGCGTGGTCAATGCATCCGCGTGCGGGCCGTCCGGGGGTGGAGCCACGGTGATGACGCCTCCGATGATCTCGACGCGGTAACCCGTGAGCTGTTCCATGAGGCTGTTGGCCGTTTCGAGCAGCGATTCCGGCTCACCGTCACAGGGGTGCTCGACTGCTGCTGCAGACATTGCGGGCCTCCTGAAGGGGTGATGTCGAGGCCATCATCGTAGGACGGTAGGACCGCGATCGCCCGGAAGGCATTGCGCCACCCGGTCGAGTGAACGCGAAGGGCCCCGCGCACCTGGCGTACCAGATGGATGCGGGGCCCTTCCTGTGCGTGAGGGCGTACGCGTTACAGCTTCTCGATCACGTAGTCGATGCAGGCCGTCAGCGCCTGGATGTCCGACGGGTCGATCGCCGGGAACATTGCCACGCGCAGCTGGTTGCGGCCCAGCTTGCGGTATGGCTCGGTGTCGACGATGCCGTTGGCGCGCAGCACCTTGGCGACGGCCGAGGCGTCGATCTCGTCCGAGAAGTCGATCGTGCCGATGACCTGCGAGCGCTTCGCCGGGTCGGTGACGAACGGGGTCGCGTACTTCGACTCCTCCGCCCAGCCGTACAGGTTCCGCGCCGACGTGGCCGTGCGGCGGACCGAGAAGTCCAGGCCGCCCTGGCTGTTCAGCCAGTTCAGCTGCTCGTTCAGGAGGAACAGCGTGGCCAGGGCCGGGGTGTTGTACGTCTGGTTCTTGAGGGAGTTGTCGATCGCCGTGGGCAGGCTGAAGAACTCCGGGATGTGACGACCCGACGCGTGGATGCGCGCGGCACGCTCCAGGGCCGCCGGGGAGAAGACGCCGATCCAGAGACCGCCGTCGGAGGCGAAGGACTTCTGCGGGGCGAAGTAGTAGACGTCCGACTCGGTGATGTCGACCGGCAGGCCGCCCGCGCCCGAGGTGGCGTCCACCAGGACCAGGGAGCCCTCGTCGGCGCCCGCGACGCGCTTGACCGGCGCGGCGACACCCGTCGAGGTCTCGTTGTGCGTGAACGCGTAGACGTCCACGCCCGCCTCGGCCCGCGGGTCCGGGTGGGTGCCCGGGTCGGAGGCGATCACGGTCGGGTCGGCCAGCCACGGGGCGAGCTTGGCGGCCTTCGCGAACTTCGACGAGAACTCGCCGAAGTTGAGGTGCTGGGACTTCGTCTCGATCAGACCGTGCGTCGCGATGTCCCAGAAGGCGGTGGAGCCGCCGTTGCCCAGGATCACCTCGTAGCCCTCGGGGAGGGAGAAGAGGTCGCGTACACCCTGACGCACCGCGCCGACCAGGTTCTTGACCGGGGCCTGGCGGTGGGACGTACCGAGAAGAGACGTACCGGTGGCGGCCAGCGCGTCGAGCGCCTCCGTCCGCACCTTGGAAGGACCGGCGCCGAAGCGTCCGTCGGAGGGCTTGATGTCAGCGGGAATCTGGATATCGGCCACGAACCGGAGCGTAATACCTCACGGGCACGGTCGAGCGCCGTGTCCGTCGGATGAGACGCCCGCTCCGGCGTGTGGACCACATCGCGCGGCCGGGGTCAGCCCAGTTCGACCGGCAGGTCGTACAAGTCGTTCTGGGTGACGATCGGCTTGTTCCGCAGCTCGGACGCCGGGACGGCGAGCTCCAGCTCCGGGAACCGCTCGTACAGCGCGGGCAGCGCCACCCCCGCCTCCAGCCGGGACAGCGCCGCGCCCGGGCACACGTGCGGGCCGTGGCCGAAGGCGATGTGGCGGTTGGGGGAGCGGGTGATGTCGAAGTCACCGGCGGTCGGCCCGTACTGCGCCTCGTCGCGGCCCAGCGCGCCGAAGGAGACGATCAGCGCCTCGCCCTTCGGCAGCACCTTGTCGCCGACCTCGACGTCCTCCGTGGCGAACCGGATCAGCACGTGCGAGGTGGGCGTGTTCCAGCGCAGGGTCTCCTCGATCACGTTCTCCCACGGCACCTCCCCGCTCAGCACCTGCTTGCGCTGCTCCGGGTGGGTCTGGAGTGCGACGACCGCGTTCACGATCAGGCTGATCGTGGTCTCGTGGCCCGCCGCGATGATCAGCTGGAGGGTGTTGACGATCTCCTCGTCGGTGAGGTGGTCGCCGTCCTCGGAGGCCGCGATCAGGGCGCTGGTCAGGTCGTCGCCCGGGTTCTCCCGCTTGGAGTCGACGATCCTCGTGAAGAGCGTGCCGAGGTCCGCCATCATCTGCGGGACCTCCTCCGGCGGCGTCTGCGTCGAGAAGAACTTCTCGAACAGCTCCTTCAGTCGCGGGTGGTCGGCGCCGTCCACACCCATCAGCTCGCTGATCACGTTCATCGGCAGCGGGTACGCGAACTCGGCCTTCAGGTCGACCTGCTCGCCCCGGGGCAGCGCCGCCAGCCGGTCCAGGCTCGCCGTGGTCAGCGCCTCGATACCGGCGCGCAGCCGCTCCACCCGCTTCACGGTCAGCGCCTGCGCGACCAGCGCGCGCAGCCGGCGGTGGTCCGCGCCGTCGACGGTGAGCATGGAGCGGCCCGGGTTGGCGAGGCCGATCAGCGGCCAGTCCATGGGTATCTCGCCGCGCTGCCAGGCGCCCCAGACGTTGATGTCCTTCACGATCCGGCTGTCGGTGAGCAGCTGGCGTGCCTCGGCGTGGTGGGTGACCGCGTAGCAGTGCACCCCGCCCGGCAGCTCCACCTCGGCGAGGGGACCCGCCGCGCGCAGCCGGGCGCTCTCGCCGTCGAGATCGGCGACGAAGGGGTCGAGGGCGATACGGGTCATCTCTGGCCTCCAAGGACGGGGATGGGAGTGAAGGTCACCGGCAGGTCGGTCAGACCGCGCAGCCAGGGGTGGCTGCTTGCGGCCGATCATCGGCAGCAGCGGCCAGTCGTCCGGGATGCGGTCCCACTGGTTCCACAGGCCGGAGTCGCGGCTGAACAGCACCGGGTCGCCGGTGAGCTGGTGCAGTCGCGGTAGCCGAGGACCAGCCAGGCAGGGATGTCGCCGTCCAAGACGACGGGTGCCACGGCCCCGTGGTCGCGGGGCAGCCGGAGGGCGGCGCCGGGGGCCGGGTCACGGGGTGGGCTCCGGGGTCTTCTCCGGACGGGCGGCGGACGGGGCGGACGCTGTGCCGACCGCCAGGGCATGGAGGTGCTCGACCAGCGTGATCAGTACGTACTTGCTGGACGAGCGGTCCCGGGCGTCGCACTCCACCAGGGGCACGTCGTCCGAGAGGTCGAGCGCCTCACGTATCTGCTGTTCGGTGTGGAGCGGGCCGCCGAAGTCGTTGCACGCCACGATGAACGGCGTGCCGTGGTGCTCCAGGCGGTCGATCGCGTACCAGGAGTCGGCGAGCCGGCGGGTGTCGACGAGGACGACGGCGCCGAGCGTGCCCGAGAACAGCCGGTCCCACAGGAACCAGAAGCGTTCCTGACCGGGTGCGCCGAAGAGGTACAGCACCGAGCGTTCGTTGAGGGAGATCCGGCCGAAGTCGAAGGCGACGGTCGTGGACGTCTTCGACTGCACACCGTCCAGGTGGTCGACGGCCTCGCCCGCGCGGGTCATGGTCTCTTCCGTGTTCAGCGGGCGGATCTCGCTGACGGAGCGGACCATGGTGGTCTTGCCGACCCCGAAGCCGCCGACGACGACGATCTTCAGTCCGTTGTCGGCCGTCGCCTGCAGGGCGGCACGGTCAGAGGTTGCGGAGTCCAACGAGCACCTGTTCCAGGATGTCGGGGTCGGGGAGCCGGTCCGCGACACGGGCGGTACGGGGGTGACGGGCGCTGATCCGGCCGGTGTCCAGCAGATCGGACAGCATGATCCGGACGATGCTGACGGGCAGCCTGAGGCCTGCCGCGATCTCGACGACCGCGGTGGGGCTCTGGCACATCCGCAGGATCGTGACGTGCTCCGACTGCATACCGGGGGCCGGCTCGCATTCGGAGACCACCAGCGTCACCAGGTCGAACACGTCCGAACCGGACCGGCTGCGGCCACCGGTGAGGGTGTACAGCCGGTCCGGGTCGTCGTCCCGGCCGGGACGGGGGCGGGTCATACGGCCGCGGTCGCGTCGGCGGCTCCGGAGGTCGCGGAGGAGCGCGGCGGGGCGCTGAGGTGTTCGCCGAGCTGCTCGATGAGCTCGGTCATGTTGTGACCGATGAGGCCGACGTCGGAGTCCTCCGAGGCGACGACCGCGAGATGAGCGCCCGCGCCCGCCTCGACGATGAACAGCACGCCGCCGTAGAACTCGGCCATCGCGGACCGTACACCGCCGGTGCCGTCACCGAACTCGACGGAGGCGCCGTGCGACAGGCTCTGGATACCGGCCGAGATCGCAGCCAGCTGGTCGGCCTGATCGACGGAGAGCTCGGGGGTACGGCAGAGCTTGAGGCCGTCCCTGGACAGGACGAGGGCGTGCCGGGCACCGGGGGTGCGCTCCAGGAGCCCCTCCAGCAGCCAGTTGAGTTTCTCGTCGGTGGTCGCGGTCATCGGGTGTTGCCTTCCGGGTGCGGGGGATTGGGCCGTACTGCCTGGCGGAAGCTGCTGAAGCGGGCTGCCTGTTCCTTGGGGTCGGAAGTACGGGGCAGGGAAGTCGCGGTGGCGCCGGCGGTGGCGCCGCCCGCGTTGTTACGGGATTCGGCGGCGGCGAGGGTACGGCCCCGGGTGCGCTTGGGGAGGCCGCTCCCGCCGAACCGGGGGAGGCTGCCGGTGGTCTCGGACGCGGAGCCGGAGCCGGTCTCCGCGTTCTCGGGGGCGGGCCGGGCGGCCGGGGCGGGGGTGTGGACGGGCTCCGGTTCCGCCGCCGGTTCCGCGACCGGGGCGGGCGCCGGGGCGGTCACCGGTGTCCGGGTGATCAGTTCCTGCGGGAGCATCATCAGGGCGCCCGTGCCGCCGCGCGCGGACGGCCGGAACGACACCGTCAGACCGTGCTTACGGGCCAGCCGGCCCACGACGGCGAGACCGAGGCGGGTGCCGGACAGACCGGCCAGGTCCTGGTGGGTGGCGGACACCGCACGCTCGGCGCGCCGCAGCTGCACATCGCTCATCACCAGACCGCTGTCCTCGACGGTGAGGACGATGCCGGCGGGCACCTCCTCCACGTACACATGGACTTCCGCGGTGGGTGGCGAGAAGTTGGCAGCGTTGTCGAGGAGTTCGGCGAGCGCGTGCATGACGCCCTCGGCTGCGTGACCGGCGATCGCGACGTCGCTGGTCGAGTGGAGACGTACCCGCTGATAGCCGCTGATCCGGCCCATCGCGCCACGCAGGATGGACTCCATCACGATCGGCTTCGCCCAGCGCCGCCCGGAGCGGGCGCCGGTCAGCACGGCGATGGAGTCGGCCAGCCGGCCCGCCTGGGCGGTGCGGTGGTCCAGGTGCAGCAGATCGCCGAGGATGTCCTCGGCGGGGTGCCGGTGCTCCATCTCGCGCAGGTCGGCGAGCATGCTGGTGGCGAGCGCCTGCATCCGTCCGGCGGCGTTGGCGCAGGCGGCGATCGCGGCGGAGCGCTCGGTCTCGCTGCGGGCCACGCGCGCGCCCAGCTGCTCGACCTCGTCGCGCAGCCGGTCGCCCAGCCGCTTGACCTCGTCCTCCAGCCGGGCGGTCTCCGCGGCGGCCAGCTCGGTGATCCGGGTGTTCTCGGCCGCTGCCGCGGCCTTGATCCTGGCCGTCTCCGCGGTGAACCGCTGGGCGTCGGCCGCGGACGACGACACCAGCCGCGACGTCTCGGCGGTGAACCGCTGGGCCTCGGCGGCGTTGCGCGCGCGCAGCAGGCGCGTGGTGGCCCGGGCATGGACGGCGGTCGCCATGGCAACGGACAGCAGCAGGGCGGCTGCGCCCGCCCCCCAGGACAGCGGGGTTCTGACCGAGGCGGGAGCGGCGAGGACCGCCCACAGACAGCAGGAACCGGTGACGGCCACCGAGACCAGCAGGGCCAGTGCGGTCGGCCGGGATGTGGGGCGCAAGCGGAGTCCTCGGGGCGGACGGCTACGGACAGGGGGCGGATCCGGACACTTCAGTACGGCAGGGGGCGAAAGAGGTCAACCGGAGTTGATAATTCCTAATCAAGTCGGGGCCACTATATGAGAATTGACGATCTGTTTGGGAAGGCCTTGTGGTCTTTTCTGTCACGTATGTGACTACGCATCCGACGTATTCCGACGGATTGACGTATTCGGGGGAAACGCGAGGGAGCGACGGGCCCACCGCCCCGACCAGCGGCATGCTGGGCCCATGGCTGAACGACAGGACCGGACCGCTCTTGTACGGGCCCTCGGCAGCGCTGTGCGCGGAGAGGTGGAGTTCGGCACCACCGCGCGGGCGCTGACGACGATGGACGCCTCCAACTACCGCCGGGTGCCGCTCGGCGTCGTCGCCCCGCGCGACGCCGACGACATCGCCACCGCGCTCGCCGTCTGCCGTGCGCACGCGGTGCCTGTCGTGCCGCGTGGCGGCGGCACCTCCATCGCCGGGCAGGCCACCGGCACCGGTGTGGTCCTCGACCTCACCCGTCACCTGGGGAAGATCGTCGAACTGGACGCCGCGTCCCGGACGGCCGTCGTCCAGCCGGGCGTGGTCCTGGACGACCTGCGCGCCGCCGCCGCACCCCACGGCCTCACCTTCGGCCCCGACCCCTCCACGCACAGCCGGTGCACGCTCGGCGGGATGATCGGCAACAACGCCTGCGGCTCCCACTCGGTGGCCTGGGGCACCACCGCCGACAACGTCCACGCACTGACGGTCGCCCGCTATGGCGGCGACACGCTCCGGCTCGACCGGGGGAGGTGGGACGGCGCCCCCGCCGGCCTGCGCGAACTGGTCGGCTCCCACCTCGCGCTCCTCCGCACCGGCTTCCCAGAACTCCCGCGCCGCATCTCCGGATACGCCCTCGACGCCCTGCTCCCCGAGCGCGGCCCGGACCTGGCCCGCGCCTTCTGCGGCAGCGAAGGCACGCTCGGCGTGGTGACGGAGGCGACCGTACGACTGGTCGAGGCGCCCGGATCCCGCGCCCTCGCCGTACTCGGTTACGCCGACGAGTCCGCGGCCGCCGAAGCCGCCGCCGGTCTCCTCCGGTACCGCCCCCTGACGGTCGAGGGCATGGCCGCCGATCTCGTACGGGAACCGGCCGGGCTGCCGCGCGGCGGAGCCTGGCTCTTCGTCGAGACGGGCGGGGACACCCCGGCCGAGGCGCGGGCGCACGCCGAACGGATCCTGCGGGCGGCCGACGCGGTGGACGCGGCCGTGGTCACCGACCCGGCCGGACAGCGGGCCCTGTGGCGCATCCGGGAGGACGCGTCCGGCACCGCTACCCGGATGCCCGATGGCAGTGAGGCCTGGCCCGGCTGGGAGGACTGCGCCGTACCGCCCGCCCGCCTCGGCCCGTATCTGCGCGACTTCCGCGCCCTGCTCACCGCACACGGGCTGCGCGGCACGCCGTACGGGCACTTCGGCGACGGCTGCATCCACGTGCGGATCGACTTCGACCTGCTGAGCGGCGACGGTGTGGCCCGCTTCCGCCGCTTCTCCGAAGAACTCGCCGCGCTCGTCGTCGCGCACGGCGGCTCGCTGAGCGGGGAACACGGCGACGGGCAGGCGCGGGCCGAGCTGCTGCCCCGGATGTACGGGGACGAACTTGTCGCGCTCTTCGGCCGGTTCAAGGACCTCTGGGATCCGGACGGCGGCATGAACCCCGGCATCCTCGCCCGCCCCGCCCGCCTCGACGAGAACATCCGCTTCGACGTCCTGCCGAAACGCCCCGTGGACGTCACCTTCGGCTACCCGCACGACGGCGGCGACTTCACGGCGGCCGTACGACGTTGTGTCGGCGTCGCGAAATGCCGTACGGCGCAGCCGGCGGGCGCGGACGTGATGTGCCCGTCCTTCCGGGCGACCGGCGAGGAGGCCCACTCCACCCGCGGCCGGGCCCGCCTGCTGCACGAGATGCTCGCCGGCGAGGTGATCACGGACGGCTGGCGGTCAAAGGAGGTGCGTGACGCGCTCGACCTCTGCCTGTCCTGCAAGGGGTGCCGCAGCGACTGCCCGGTCGGCGTGGACATGGCCACGTACAAGGCGGAGTTCCTGCACCACCACTACCGGGGGCGGCTGCGGCCCGCCGCCCACTACGTGATGGGCCGGCTGCCGCAGTGGCTGCGGCTCGTGGCCCCGATCGCGCCCGTGCTGAACGCACTCGCCCGGATCCGCCCGTTCGCCGCACTGGCGAAGCGGCTGGCGGGCATCACTGCGGAGCGGACGATTCCGGTGCTGGCGGGGGAGACGTTCACCCGGTGGGCCCGAAAGCGCAGGAGCCGCGGGACGGTGATCCTGTCGAGCGATCAGGTGGTGGCCGTCTGGCCGGACACCTTCACCAACCACCTCTCCCCGGAGGTCGGGAAGGCAGCCGTCCGGGTCCTGGAGGCGGCGGGCCGGACAGCCCTGCACCCGGAACGGAGCGTGTGCTGCGGACTCACCTACGTGTCGACGGGGCAACTGGACAAGGCCCGCACCGTCATGCGTCGCACCCTGGACCGAATGGGGTTCTTCCTGGGCGACCCGCTCGTCGTCCTCGAACCGAGCTGCGCCGCCACCCTCCGTACGGACCTGCCGGAGCTCCTCCCCGACGACCCCCGAGCCGCCGAACTCGCCGGTTCGGTACGGACGTTGGCGCAGTACCTGGAGGAGTACGCCCCCGACTGGCGGCCGCCGCGCCTGGACCGCCGGGTCGCGGGCCAGACCCACTGTCACCAGCATGCGGTCCTCGGTGACACGGCCGACCGCAGGCTGCGCGAACGAGCTGGACTGGAGGGCGAGTTGAGCGGAGGGTGCTGCGGTCTTGCGGGGAACTTCGGTTTCGAGCGGGGCCACTGGGACGTGTCGGTGGCGTGCGCGGAGGAGCAGCTGCTGCCGTCGGTACGGGGTGCGGAGCCCGACACGGACATCCTGGCGGACGGTTTCTCGTGCCGGACCCAGCTGGCACAGCTGGCGGGTGTGCGGGCGAGGCACTTGGCGGAGCTGCTGGCGGAGGGACTGGACGGGCCCGCTGCCCACCGCTGCGGCAACTGACCCAAGCGTCCGCTCCACCCCTGCGGCGCCTGACTCGAGCCCCCTCGCGTGGCGTTCACCGCACCACAACCGCCGGGCACCGCCCGGGCATTCCCTCACCGGTTGATGTTCTGCCCGATGATCTCGCGGGCCAGTGTGGCGAGTTCGGGCAGCGCCGGGTGGCCGGGGGCGTCGCGCCGGGCGAGGAGCAGCGGGACGGGCGGGGCGTCGACGAGCGGGCGGTAAGCGACCCCCGCGTGCGGATGCATGCCGGCGGTGGAGGCGGCCGACACCCCGGAGCCGCGCCCGGCCGCGATGGCGGTCAGCCAGTCGTCGGTGTTGGCGACGGTGACGGTGGCGGAGGGCCGCGCTCCACGTGGCCACAGGTCGACGGTGGTGGTGCCGGAGACGGTGTTCAGGACGATCGGGCCGCCCGCGAGATCGGCGAGACGGAGCGTGGCGTGCGCGGCGAGCGGCCCGTCCGCGGTCACCGCCGCCACCCGGTCCTCGCTGAGCAGCACCTCGGTGACGAGCCCCGGCGCGTCGACGGGGCCGCGCAGCAGCGCCGCGTCGACCTCGCCGCGGGTGAGCCCGGCGGTGCGGTCGTCGATCCGCAGCAGTTCGAGCGGCGTCTCCGGGTGCCGCTGCTGCCAGCAGCGGAGCAGCGGAGTGGTGTACGGGCCCAGCGCCGCCCAGGCGTGTCCGAGCCGTAGCGGCCAGCGACGCAGACCGCCGGGGTCGACGGCCTCGTCGAAGGCGGCGACCGCCGCGGCGGCCTTGTCGCGGAAGACGACGCCCTCGGGAGTGAGGGAGAGGTGGTGGGTGGAGCGGTCGACGAGCCGGACGCCGAGGTGCTGCTCCAGGGCGGCCAGGGTGCGGGAGACGGCGGGCTGGGTGAGCCGGAGCGCGGCGGCGGCGCGTGTGACGTTGCCCGCTTCGGCGACGGCGAGGAAGGCCCGTAGATGACGCAGCTCGACGGTGCGGCCGGGGCCCTGTCCTGTGCTCATGCGTGTGGAGCATAACGGGAGCGCAGTCGGCATTTCACGCGCCGCGCGGACGTCTCTACGGTGAAGAAACGAGCCGCACCACAAGAGTGCAGTATCTTCAATTACCAAGTGCAACACAGTGAACTCTTCGAGGATGAAGGCCGCCCGTGAATGACCAGCGCAGTGCCGTGGAGCCGGCCGCAGCAGCCGTCGCCGTACCGGAGGCGGTGTCCGCCCTCGACGGGGCGGGCCCCGCACGACCGGGCGGCCGCAGGGCAGCGCTCGCTCCGGTGGCGCTGGTGGTCGCGGGCGGACTCTCCGTCCAGTTCGGCTCCGCGGTCGCGGCGCTGCTGATGCCGCGGGCGGGCGCGCTCGGTGTGGTCACGCTCCGGCTGGCCGTCGCCGCGGTCGTCCTGCTGATGGTCTGCCGCCCGAAGTGGCGCGGCCACTCCCGGGCCGACTGGGGGACGGTGGTCGCGTTCGGCGTCGCGATGGGCGCCATGAACATGCTCTTCTACCAAGCGCTCGACCGCATCCCGCTGGGTGCGGCCGTCACCCTGGAGGTGCTCGGCCCGCTCGCGCTCTCGGTCGCCGCCTCCCGCCGGCTGATCAATCTCGTCTGGGCGGGGCTCGCGCTGGGCGGGGTGTTCCTGCTGGGTGGTGGTGGCTTCGACCGCCTGGACCCGGTCGGCGCGGCGTTCGCGCTCGGTGCCGGGGCGATGTGGGCGGCGTACATCGTCTTCAGCGCCCGCACCGGCCGCCGCTTCCCGCAGGCCGACGGACTGGCCCTGGCGATGACGGTCGCCGCGGTCCTGTCGCTCCCGCTGGGGGTCCTGGAGTCGGGCGCGAAGCTCGCGGTCCCGTCGACGCTCGCGATGGGCGCGGCGGTGGCCCTGATGAGCTCGGTGCTGCCGTACACGCTGGAACTGATGGCGCTGCGCCGGCTGCCCGCGGCGACGTTCGCGGTCCTGATGAGTCTCGAGCCGGCCATCGCGGCGACGGCCGGCTTCCTGATCCTTGACCAGGCGCTGACGGCCACCGACGCGCTCGCCATCGCCCTGGTCATCGGGGCGAGCATGGGAGCGGTCCGCAGCCAGGTCCGCGGCGCCCGCCGCGCGAGGCCGGACACCCCTTAGGGCCTGTTCTGAGTTCCCCGCCTGCGCCCCGGCGCCCGGCACGCACGCTCGCCGCACGGCGCCGCAGGACAGGTGGCTCCGCCACATGACCT
>NZ_JBEZKL010000028.1:0-69858 GCF_040704695.1 Streptomyces sp. NPDC048411 | reverse complement strand
CCGTGACCGCCCGGCAGGTAGACCGCGTCGTAGTCCTCGAGGCGCACGTCCGAGAGCTTGAGAGGACGGCGCATCACCTCGGCGTCGCGGATGATACCGGCCTGACGCGGGCGGGCAGGGGGTCAGCGGGCGTTGACCGGGGCGGTACGGCGCTCGCGGTCGCGCTGCTCGATCTTGTCCCGGATGAGTTCCATCTGAACGCGCGAGTTCCGGTTGATGTTGTCGGTCATCCACGCGTCGTCGACGGGCGCGTCGGGCCGCATCGCGAAGTCCTGCGTCCAGTGCAGCTTCGTACCACCGGGGACCTCCGAGTACTCCCAGCGGATGTTCATGTGCTCGAACGGGCCCGGTTCGACGCGGCGCGCGACGACCTTGCGCCCGGCGCGGTCGGTCGTGCGCTCCGAGACCCAGCTCCACACCTTGCCGTTCTCGTCGGGGTGCATGGTCAGCCGGAACCTCGTCCTCTCGCCGTCCCGTTCGATCACCTCGACCGCCGCGTACTCACTGAACAGCCGCGGCCAGTTCTCCAGATCGTTCGTCACGTCCCAGACCAGGTCGAGGGGTGCGGCGATGGTGATCTCGTTCTCGGTGTGTCCGGACACTTCAGGCTCCTGTCATGAGGGTGTGGTTGACGAGGTCGAGGAATTCACGGGGCGTCTTGCACCGGTCGGCGTCGGCCGGGAGCGGCCTGCCGTGCCGGTTCTCCAGCACGCCCACGATGCCGAGGAGGCCGAGCGAGTCCAGGCCGTACTCGTCGAAGCCGGACGCGGGCCGGCTCTCCATCTCCTGCGGGTCGACGCTGACTCCCGCGCCCTTCTTCATCAGCGCAGCCAGCTCCTGGTAGGTCAGTGGACCGTTCATGAGGACTTCTCCTTCTCACGCGTGGATAGCGGTGGGGCGCCGCAGCACGATGGCCGCGTTCGAACCCATGAGGCCGCGGCTCAGCACGAGCGCCGTCCGCAGTTCGGCGGGGCGCGCCCGCCCGGTGACGACATCGAGTTCGTGACAGACGTCGACGACGTTCGGGGTCGGAGGTATCAGGCCGAATTCCATAGCCAGTACGGCGGCTGCCGCGTCCAGCACCGGCGCCCCGCAATAGGCCCGGCCGATCCCGGTCTTGGGCGCCGTCACGGGTACCCGCTTGCCGTGCACGCCGAGCGCGTCGGCGATGGCCAGTGCTTCGGCGCGGTCGGCGGAGGGTACGCCGAGGGCGTCGGCGAAGACCACGTCGATCTCCTCCGGCGCACAGCCGGCCTCCCGCAGGGCGCCGCTGATCGCCCGGGCGAGCCCCTCCCGGGACTCCTCCCACCGGGACGCCCCGGTGAACGTCGCGGAGTGGCCCGCCAGTTCGGCCCTGATCCGGGCCCCGCGGCGGTTCGCCGCGGCCTCCTCTTCGACCACGAGCATGGCGCCGCCCTCGGCGGGTACGAAACCGCACGCGTCCGAGGTGAAGGGGCGATAGGCCCGGTCAGGATCCTCACAGTCGCTGAGGTCCTCGTACCCGAGCTGGCAGACGACCGAGTACGGAGCCAGAGGTGCCTCGGCGGCGCCGACGACCACGGCTTCGGTGCCGCCGCGGATGGACCGGGCGGCATGCGCCAATGCGTCCAGGCCGCCCGCTTCGTCGCTGGCCACGACGGCGCACGGCCCCTTGAATCCGCCCCGGATGGAGATCTGGCCGGTGCTGGCCGCGTAGAACCAGGCGATGGACTGGTAGGGGCCGACATAATTGGACCCCTGCCCCCACAGCCGTTGCAGTTCGCGCTGGCCGAACTCGCCGCCGCCGGAGCCGGCGGCGGTCACCACTCCCACGGCGAACGGGTCGCCCTCGTAGTCGGCCCGGCCGATCCGGGCATCGTCGAGGGCGAGATCCGCTGCGGCCATCGCGAAGTGCGTGAACCGGTCGGTCTGCACGAGGTAGCGTTCCTCGATCAGGTCCACCGGGTCGAAGCCCCTGACCTCGCCTGCGACCCGCAGCGGCAAATGCTCGCAGCCCTCGCGGGTGACGCGGTCGAGGACGCTCGTTCCTTCCTGCGTCCTCTTCCAGAACGACTCCGTGGTCGTGCCGTTGGGGGCGACTACACCGATGCCGGTGACGACGGTGCGCCTGGCCTTTCGGGTGCTCATGGTGTCCTCCCACCTGTTCTGGTCAGGGCCACGGCGGACTGGAAACCACCGAATCCGCTGCCGACCGACAGGACGCTGCGCAGCTTCCGGGGCCGTGCGTCGCGCGGCACGTAGTCGAGGTCGCACTCCGGGTCCGGGGTTTCGTAGTTCGCCGTCGGCGGCACCGTCTGGTTGACCAGGGACAGTACGCAGGCGGCGATCTCGATGGCGCCGATGGCGCCGAGCGAGTGACCGACCATGGACTTGATGGAGCTCATGGGCACCTCGTAGGCGTGCGTACCCAGGGCCCTCTTCACTGCGGCCGTCTCGTGGCGGTCGTTCTGCTTCGTGCCGGATCCGTGCGCGTTGACATAGTCGATCTGTGAGCTGTCTATCCGGGCATGACCGAGGGCCCGGTTGATGGCCTCGGCCATTTCCAGTCCCTCGGGCGTCAGCCCGGTCATGTGATAGGCGTTGCCGAAGGTGGCATAGCCGGCGATCTCGCAGTACACGGTGGCACCGCGGGCGCGGGCATGTTCCAGCTCCTCCAGGACGAGTACGGCTCCGCCCTCGCCCATGACGAAGCCGTCCCGGCGGGCGTCGAACGGCCGGGAGGCGTGCTCCGGGTCGTCGTTGTTCGCGGAGGTCGCCTTGATCGCGTCGAAGCAGGCCACCGTGATCGGGGTGATCGGCGAGTCGGACGCCCCTGCGATGCAGACGTCGACCCGCCCCTCCTCGATGGAGTGGAACGCGTACCCGATCGCGTCGAGGCCGGAGGTGCAGCCCGTCGAGACGGTCTGCACCGGGCCGTGCGCGCCGACCTGCTCGGCGACCGCCGAGGCGAGGGAACTGGGTGAGAAGGCCCGCTCCAGATGGCGGCCGGCCGGACGGTGGTCGACGTCCCAGCGGGCGCCGCTGCCACTGACGGCGACGTAGTCGTGCTCCAGCCGGGTGGTGCCGCCGACGGCGGTGCCGAGGGACACCCCGATGCGCCAGGGGTCCACCTTCTCCGGGTCGAGGCCCGCGTCGCCGAGGGCTTCCCTGGCGGCGACGAGCGCGAACTGGATGTACCGGTCCGACCGGGCGATCTCGTCCTCGTCGAGGCCGTGGGCCGCGGGGTCGAAGTCGCACTCGGCAGCGATCCGGGAGCGGAATCCCACCGGGTCGAACAGGGTGATGCCGCGCGTCGCGGTGCGTCCGTTGGCGAGGAGGTCCCAGAAGGCCGGCGCGCCGATTCCGCCCGGGGCGACGACACCGACTCCGGTGACCGCCACGCGCCGGTTCATGAAGCCGCCTCGGTTCGTTCTGGCGGCGCGGCCCGGCCGGCGGTCTCGGCGGTCTCGGTGTGCTCGGTGTCGACGTGCCCGAGCTCCGGACGCGGGGCGAGCGGACCGAGGTGGAAGACCATGCGCGCTTCCACATCTCCCACGTTACGGAACCGGTGACGTACATACGGAGGGATCAGCAGGCCCTGGTCGGGCCGCATGGCATATGGTTCCCCGTCCAGGTCCACCTCCAGGAGACCGTTCACGACGTACACGAACTCCTCCGAGTACGGGTGGTAGTGCTCGCCGATGCGGTCGCCGGGCTGCACGATGGCCAGCCCCATGAAACCGCTGGTGGCACCCACGGCGGTCGGCGTGAGCATGGCGCGCAGGTCGCCTCCGCGCCTGCGGTTGGGCTGGGTCTCACTGAGGTCCACGATGCGTGGCGGGTGCGTGGTCATGACTGCTTTCCTCCTGGCGCAGTGCGCGTAGTGTTGACGGGTCGAGCGAGAACCCCCCAGGGCGCTGACGCGCGGTTCAGGAATCCGCGGCCCGCCGATCGGTGATCAGGGTCATCTCGGACTTCTTGAGGAAGCGCGAGATCTCCTGGTCGTTGGTCGGCGCGGCGTTGACGCCGCCGTCCAGGAGCCGTCCGAGCCGGGTCACCTTGGTGGGGTCGTCGATGCCCAGAGCCTGAGCGGGCTGCGCGTCCAGCGGGCCGACCATTTCGAGGAGCCGCACGACGATGTCGTCGCGCTGGAAGATGGTGCTGCTGTCGATCGGGCTGGTCCGGTCCTCGGCCGCCTCCTCGTCGTTACCGGCGAGCAGCCGGGCGAGCGCCATCCCGCACCCCTCCTTGGCCTGGTAGAACAGCGCGTACCGGCGGATGTCCGCGGCGTTGTGCCGGCCGGCGGTGACGTGGTGGACCGTGGGCAGAGCCGCCCGGGTGAAGAACACCCGGGCGGAGTTCTCGTCGCTGAGGTCCCGGTCCTGCTCCAGGTACGGGTTGATGGCCTCCTCGACGGCCCTGACCTCGGGCTGACGGGACACATGGCGCAGCGCCGCAAGGAGGTCCCCCTCGACCTCGACGGCCCGGACCACCCGGTTTCCGTGCATGAAGAGCGAGGTACGCCGCAACCGCGTGTGCTCGTCGACCCTGGCCTGCGGGGAGTCGTAGTCGGCGAGGATCTTCGCGACGACGTCCTCACTGCCGGGCTTCACGGTGAACGTGAGGGCGTGGCGGACCACGCCGTCGCCCAGCCGGGGGGCGGACTGCAGGTTGCGCTTGGCGGCATCGGGGGTGCTCTCGAAGGCGCTCCCGGTCTCCCGCAGCACGGAGAAGCGCAGCGACCGGGTGTCGCGCACGCAGCTGTGCAGGGGCTGGACCGTCTGGACGTGCTCCTCGCTGTTGACCCAGGCGAGGAAGGGCGGTGCGCTCTCCCATTCGCTGGTGATGAGCCACTGCGAGGGGTTCTCGATCGACTGGCACAGCTGGTCGCTGATGTGCCCGGGTACGGATGCCACCTGATTGCGCAGGTGCTCGTACGCCTCAAGGAATTGGTTCTGGGCTCCGTCGTGCAGATCCAGCAGCAGAACGACCCGCAGCCTGGAGCCGTCGAAGGCGGACTGCGAGATCCGTTCCGAAAGGGTGGTCATGTGTCGTTCTCCTTCGAGACGGCGTGGCGTCCACGTGAATGGCAGGCCGTCGGTTGTCGAATGGGATCGGAGCGGGGAATCTCCCGGCGGATGCGTACCGTCCGCCCCCGCGCCGCGGGCTGCGTCTCCGTGACCGATCGTGAAACGCTGGTCCGGTCGACGCGAGATTTATGAACCGTTCAGGTGAGCAGCCGTCCGGGGGCCGTCCGAACGGCTCCCGCAGGGGCATGAACAATGCATCTGTACGGCGTCGGAGCTGGAGCAACTGATGAACGAGAACGTCGACCTCCGTGTACCCGTCCTCATCGTGGGGGGCTCCCTGGTGGGCCTGTCCGCCTCACTTTTCCTCGGCCGGCTCGGCATCGAGCATCTGCTGGTCGAGAAGCACGCGGCCACCTCCACACACCCGCGTGGCCGCGGCAACAACGTACGAACCATGGAGGTGTTCCGCACGGCGGGAGCCGAACAGCGGATCCGGGAGGCCGCTTCGGTGCTCGCGGAGAATCACGGGATTCTGCAGGCGGGCTCGCTGACCGGTGACGACCAGGAGTGGCTGTTCAAGGAGATCGACCCGGGCGGCGGACTGGCACGGTTCAGCCCGAGCGGCTGGTGCCTGTGCAGCCAGAACGATCTGGAGCCGGTGCTACTGGCGCAGGCCCGTGAGCAGGGCGGCGACATCCGGTTCTCCACCGAAATGATGACGTTCGACCCGAATGGCTCAGGGGTGGACGCCGCACTGAAGAACCGGGAGACCGGTGAGCACATCAGCGTCCGTGCGGACTACCTGATCGCGGCCGACGGTCCGCGCAGCCCCATCCGGGAACAGCTGCGGATCGGTCAGTCGGGACCCGGCGACCTGTTCCACAACGTGAGCATCACCTTCCGCTCGCGGAAGCTCGCCGACGTGCTGGGCGACCGGCGTTTCATCGTGTGCTATCTGACCAACCCCGAGGCGGACGGCGCTCTGTTGCCGGTGGACAACAAGAAGGAGTGGGTGTTCCACGCGCCGTGGCATCCCGAACACGGCGAGACGCTGGAGGACTTCACCGACGAGCGGTGCGCGGAACACATCCGCCGGGCGACCGGTGCCCCGGACATCGACGTGGAGATCACCGGGAAGGCCCCGTGGCACGCCGCAGAGCGGGTCGCCGAACGATACGGCCGGGACAGAGTCTTCCTCGCCGGGGACTCCGCCCATGAGATGTCGCCGACCGGGGCATTCGGCTCCAACACCGGTATCCAGGACGCGCACAACCTCGCCTGGAAGCTCGCCGCCGTGCTGCGCGGCGAGGCCGGTCCGGGGCTGCTGGACACGTACGAGGCGGAGCGGCTGCCCGTGGCGCGGGCAACGAGCGAGCGGGCCTCGTCCCGTTCCGCGGAGCACAGCCACCCCGGATATGCTCCGGCTCCCGGTGTCGGCGGCGGGAAGAAGGGCGGCCTGCTGCCGGTGGCACTGGGGTACCGCTATGTCCGTGGCGCCGTGCTGGGTGTGGACGCCGAACAGCCGGTGGTGCCGCAAGGGCTGCGGCTGAACGGTGACCCCGGCTCCCGGGCACCACACCTGTGGGTCCGTCAGGCAGGCGAGCGCAAGTCGACGCTGGACCTGTACGAGCAGTCGTTCGTGTTGCTGAGCGACGGCGCGGATGTGGCGTGGCGCCGGGCGGCGGCGCGCGTGGCCGACCGTCTTTCGGTGCGGCTCGACGCGTTCGGTATCGGCGCCGGCTCCGACCTGGAGCCGGAGAACGGGGCGGACTGGGCACAGGCGCACGGTACGAGCGCCGAGGGTGCGGTGCTGGTGCGCCCCGACGCCTTCGTGGCCTGGCGCTCGGAAGGTTCCGTCACCGATCCGGAGGCGACGTTGTACGACGTGCTGTCCGCCTTGCTCAGCCGGGGCTGACGCCGCCGGCCAACGGTTCGTCGATGTCCCGGTCCACGCCGAACGACCGCAGAGCCGCAAGGAACTCTGCCGGCCGGGCGGTGTGGACGAGATGTCCGGCGTCGATGGTGACCAGGCGGCAGTCGGGGATCTGCTGGGCCATCCAGGCAAGCTGGTCCTGCGCGAGGTGGCTGCCCGGACCCCCGCCGATGATGAGGGTCGGGGCGGTGATCTCGCCGAGGCGCTCGCGGGCCGCTGGGTCGGGGGCGTTCAGCTGGGCATCGATCGACGGGACCACGGGCCAGTCGAAGTCGAGTTCCGTGTCGGGGCGTTGGGCGGGCGGGCGCGGCGGATCGAGCGGGATGAGCGGCGGGGCCTCCTCGATGACGAGCCTGCCGATCAGTGCTGGTTCCTGTTGGGCGAGCAGGAACGCGGCGACGCCGCCCATCGAATGTGCGACGACGGTGGCGCCGGACAGATTGCGGGCCTCCAGGAAGGCGTGCAGGTCGTCGCGGAACAGCTCGAAGGAGTAGCGGCCGGTCCATTCGCTGAGGCCGTGGCCGCGGAAGTCGAGTGCGTACACCCGGCGGTCGGCGGCGAGTTGTGCCGCGATCTCCGTCCAGGTGCGACTGGATTCGCCGCGCCCGTGGACAAGGACGACGGGCGGAGCGGACGGCTCGCCCCACACCCGGTAGGCGAGGCGAATGCCTCCGGCCTGGACGCTGCGCACCTCGGGGTCGAGGAAGGCGCTGACGGTGCGGACGAAGGCGCCCGGGTCGTCGATCCACGGGTAGTGCCCGGCGCCGCGCTGCACGGCGAACTCCGCGTTCGGGAACAGCGCGGCCAGTTCGGCGGCGCGGTCCGGGGTGGGTCCAGCGTCGTACTCCCCCGCGAGGACGAGCACGGGCGCCGTGACGCCTTTCAGGGCGGCGACAGTGCCGGCCGGATCGAACGCACCATCCTGGTAATAGGCCTTGGCTGCCTCGAAGTTGGCCTGCTCCGGGGCTGCGGCGGCGTGCGCCCGCGCGGCGGCGTCCCACCGTCCGTACGTGAACGGCTCGATCGCGGACCATGCGTCACCGGGGGAACGCCGCCCCGCCCATATGGACTCCAGCGCGTCCCGGCCTTCTGCGAACCACGGTTCGTCACGGCGCAGTTCACAGGCGTCGCGCCAGTCGTCGTCGGTGACGGTGATACCGGCGGCGCGGGTGCCGGGGGTGACGAGGGTGAGCGTGCGCAGCCGCTCCGGGTGCCGGGCGGCGTAGAGCGCGGCCAGGTTGGCGGACGCGGAGTGGGCGAGGAGATCGATGCGCTCGTGGCCCAAGTGGGCGCGCAGTGCCTCCATGTCGTCGACGAGCCGGTCGCAGCGGTACGTCGATGGGTCGTCCGGCGCGGCGGAGTCCCCTGTGCCGCGAAGATCGAGCAGCACCAGTTGGCGGTGGGCGGCGAGTCCGCCCAGGTCGCCGAGGTAGGAGCTGGCCCGCATCGGCCCGCCGGGCACACAGATCAGCGGCTCGCCCTCCCCCAGCAAGTGATAGGCGATCCTGGTCCCGTCGTATGCGTGGAAGGTCGGCATGTACGCCATCCAAACAGGACCCATGCCGTGATGCAGCTGTGTTCGGTATGAGCGTATCCACGATGTGGGACGGCTCCTGGGCGGGAAGCCCAGCCGGTGCCGCGGTCCGCCGCCAGGCGGCGTCACCGGCCCGCGCGTCACCGGCGGACCGGAGGGGCTACGCACGAAGGCGTCGCCCGTTGCCCGGACTCAACGGACCGGGCCGTCGCGTCGAGTCGTCCGGTGCCCCGCCGGACCGGTCACCGTCTCTCGCGGACGCCGCCCTGGCGGGGTCCGCGCTCGACGTCGGCTGCGGCGCGATCATCGATGAGGGCCCTTCCTTCGGATCAGCCCGGCATGATCCGAAAGAAAGGCCCTCAGGGGTCACAGCTGCGCGAGCCGGTCACGCAGCTCCCTCTTGAGGATCTTCCCGCTGGCGTTGCGCGGCAGTTCGTCCACGAAGAGGACCTTCTTCGGTGCCTTGAAGTGGGCGAGCCGCTCGCGGGCGTGGTCGATGAGTTCGGCCGCGGTCGCGTCCCCGCGCAGCACCACGACGGCGGTGACGGCCTCGATCCAGCGCTCGTCGGGCAGTCCGACGACCGCTGCCTCAGCGACGGCGGGGTGGGTGTAGAGGGCGTCCTCGACCTGGCGGGAGGCGACCAGGACACCGCCGGAGTTGATGACGTCCTTCACCCGGTCGACGACCGTGAAGAAGCCCTCCGGGTCACGGACGGCGAGGTCGCCGGAGTGGAACCAGCCGTCGCGGAACGCCTCGGCGGTCTCCTCCGGCTTGTCCCAGTAGCCCTCGCACAACTGCGGCGATCTGTAGACCACTTCGCCCGCCGTGCCGTCCGGCACCTCTTTGCCGTGCTCGTCGACAACCCGTGCTTCGACAAAGAGCACCGGCCGGCCGCAGGAGTCCATCCGGCCCTCGTGCTCCTCGGGCCCGAGAACGGTGGCGAGCGGGCCGATCTCGCTCTGTCCGAAGCAGTTGTAGAAGGCGAGCGCGGGCAGCCTCTCGCGGAGCCGTTCCAGTACCGGGACCGGCATGATCGACGCGCCGTAGTACGCCTTGCGCAGCCCTCCGAGCTCGCGGGTCGCGAACTCCGGGTGGTTGGCGAGCCCGATCCAGACGGTGGGCGGGGCGAACAGACTGTCCGCCTGCCCGGCCTCGACGAGGTCGAAGATCCAGCCGGCGTCGGGCGCGTCGAGGATGGTGTTCTCCGCGCCGACCGCGAGATAGGGCAGCAGGAACACATGCATCTGCGCGGAGTGGTAGAGCGGCAGCGAGTGGGCGGGCCGGTCGGTGGGACGCAGGTCGAGGGCGGTGATCGCACTGACGTATTCGTGGACGAGGGCGCCGTTCGTCATCATCGCGCCCTTGGGGAGCGCGGTGGTACCCGAGGTGTACAGCAGTTGCACGAGGTCACCGGCGGCGGGTTCGCGCTCTGGGGTGAAGGGGCGCGGGGTGGCGAGCGCGCCGAGCAGCGAGTCCGGTGCGTCGCGCAGCGGCCGTACGGCGAATCCGGCCGGGATGCGGTCGCTGAGTGCCGGGTCGGTGAGGACGAGGGCGCTGCCCGACTGCCGCAGGATGTAGGTCAGGTCGTCGCCGGTGAGGTTCTGGTTGACCGGCACATGGACCAGCCCGGCACGGGCACAGGCGAGGTACGCGATCAGGTAGGCGTCGGAGTTGTGCGCGTAGGAGGCGATCCGGTCGCCGGGGTGCAGGCCGTGGTCGGCGAGGAGGACGGCCGCCGCGGTGCTGACCGCCGTGTCCAGCGTCCGGTAGGTCCAGGACCGGTCGGCGTACCGCACGGCGGTGCGCTCGGGGGTGCGCCGTGCGCTGCGGGTCACGACGCCGTCGACTGTGGAGCTGCGTACACCTGTCATGGCGTGATCCTGGGCGGCCGGGACCGGGCGGTCAAGGGTTCTGTTACTGCCGAGTTGTTGACAGGGCTACGGACGTGCTGGCTGAGTTACGCGTGGTGTCTCGGGGCATCCGAGCAACCGCCTTTCTCGCCCGCACAGTTGGGAGGACCCTTGCCCCTCCGTAACCGTCTGAGACTTCTCGCGGTGTCCGGTCTCGCGCTGTTCACCGTCTCGGCGTCCCTGCCTCCGGCCGTGGCCGACGCCTCGCACACCCGGCATCCGTCGGGCGGTGCGCTGTCCGCCGTGATCCGCTACACCGAGTACGGCATCCCGCACATCGTGGCGAAGGACTACGTGGATCTCGGGTTCGGCAACGGCTGGGCGCAGGCCGCCGACCAGGTGTGCACGCTCGCCGACGGCTTCGTGACGCTGCGCGGCGAACGGTCGCGGTACTTCGGTCCGGACGCGGCTCCGGACGGTTCGCTGTCCTCCGCGACGAACAATCTCTCCAGCGATCTCTACTTCCGCGGGGTCCAGGACAGCGGCACCGTGGAGAAGCTGCTGGCAGTGCCCGCCCCGGCCGGTCAGAGCCATGACGTGAAGGAGCTGGAGCGCGGTTGGGCGGCCGGATACAACGCCTGGTTGAAGCAGAACCGGATCAGCGATCCGGCCTGCCGGGGCGCCGACTGGGTGCGGCCGGTGACGATGCTGGATGTCGCGACCCGCGCCTTCGCGCTGTCCGTGCTGGGCGGTCAGGGCCGTGGGATCGACGGCATCACGGCGGCGCAGCCGCCCTCGGGCGCACCGGCGTCGCCCGGTGTTCCGCCGGGTGAGGCGGCGAAGGCGGCGCAGCGGCTGCTGTCCACGCAGAACGCTGACATGGGCTCCAACGCGGTCGCGTTCCGGGGCAGTACGACGGCGAACGGGCGAGGGCTGCTGCTCGGCAATCCGCACTATCCGTGGCAGGGCGGGCGGCGGTTCTGGCAGTCGCAGCAGACCATCCCCGGGGAGCTGAACGTGGCGGGCGGTTCGCTGCTCGGCTCGGCGACCGTGTCGATCGGGCACAACGCGAACATCGCCTGGAGCCACACCGTCGCCACGGGTGTCACCCTCAATCTGCATCAGCTGACCCTCGATCCGGCCGATCCGACCGGGTATCTGGTGGACGGCAAGCCGGAGCGCATGGTGAAGCGCACGGTCTCGGTCGCGGTGAAGGGCGGCGCCGCGGTGACCCGGACCCAGTGGTGGACCCGGTACGGTCCGGTCGTCACCTCCCTCGGTGCCGGGCTGCCGCTGCCCTGGACGGCGACGACCGCGTATGCCCTGAACGACCCGAACGCCACGAACCTGCGGTCCTCGGACACGGGTCTCGGGTTCAGCAAGGCGCGCAGCACCGCGGACATCCAGGCCGCGTTGCGTCGTACCCAGGGGCTGCCGTGGGTGAACACCGTCGCCGCCGATTCCGCGGGCCATTCGTTCTTCTCGCAGTCGCAGGTGCTGCCGCGGATCACGGACGATCTCGCGCAGCGGTGCTCCACCCCGCTGGGCAGAGCGACGTATCCGTCGTCGGGGCTCGCGGTGCTGGACGGTTCGAGGAGCGACTGCGCGCTCGGTTCGGACCCGGACGCAGTGCAGCCGGGCATCTTCGGGCCGGGCCGGATGCCGACCGTCAAGGATGCTCCGTACGTCGAGAACTCCAACGACAGCGCCTGGCTGACCAACGCCGAGGCACCGCTGACCGGCTACGAACGGGTCTTCGGCACCATCGGCACACCTCGCTCGATGCGGACCCGCGGCGCGATCGAGGATGTGTCGGCGATGGCGGCGAAGGGCCGGCTGACAGTCGGCGACCTGCAGGAACAGCAGTACGCGAACCGCGCCCCTGCCGGTGACCGGGCGGCGGCCGATCTGGCGCGCGCCTGTGCGGTGCTGCCCGACGCAGCCGCGGCCGGCAGCGACGGCCGGGCGGTCGATGTGTCGGCGGCGTGCGACGTGCTTGCACGCTGGGACCGGAAGTTCGACGCCAGCAGCCGGGGCGCACTGCTCTTCGACCGGTTCTGGCGCCGGGCCACCGCCGTACCGGCGACCGAGCTGTGGAAGGTGCACTTCTCCCCCACCGACCCGGTCGGTACCCCGCATACGCTGAACACCGCGGCGCCGCGCGTCACCGCGGCGCTCGCCGACGCGGTGGCCGAACTGCGGGCGGCCGGGATCGCTCCGGACGCGCCGTTGGGCGCGAACCAGGTGGTCGTGCGGAACGGGAAGCGCATCCCGGTCGGCGGTGGTACGGAGTCTCTCGGCGTCTGGAACAAGACCGACCCGGTGTGGGACGCCGCGGGCGGCGGGTACACGGAGGTCTCGGCCGGCTCCAGCTACATCCAGGCGGTCGGCTGGGACGGCTCCTCGTGCCCGGTGGCCCGCACCCTGCTCACGTACTCCCAGTCCTCGAACCCGAACTCACCTCACTACAGCGACCAGACCGAGCTCTTCTCGGGTGAGCGCTGGGTGACATCCCGGTTCTGCGAGAAGGACATCGTGCGCTCGCCGGCGCTGCGGGTGGTGCGGGTGCGCGAGCACCGGTAGCACGCTCCGGAGGCAATTCGGCCCCTGACCGTTTCCGGGCAGTCAGGGGCCGGTCCTTGCGTGCGGTCAGGGGTTGATCGCGAGGACGACGAACGCTGCGAAGATCGCCAGGTGGACGCCGCCCTGGAGCAACGTGGCCCGTCCCGGTACGACGGTCAGCGTGCCGACCGCCACGGTCAGCGCGAGCAGCACCATATGGGTGGCGCCGAGGCCGAGCTGGAGCGGTCCGGGCAGCCAGACGGAGGCCAGGGCGATGGCCGGGATGGTCAGCCCGATGCTGGCCATGGCCGACCCGAGGGCGAGGTTGAGGCTGGTCTGCACGCGTTCGCGGTGGGCAGCCCGGACCGCGGCGAGGGTCTCGGGCAGCAGCACCAGCAGGGCGATGACGACACCGACGACCGCCTGCGGCAGCCCAGCGGCCTCCACGCCGGCCTCGATCGTCGGCGAGACGGACTTGGCGTCGCCGACGACGGCGACCAGCGCGAGCAGCAGCATGGCGACGCTGAGCGCGGTGGCGCCCCGGCCGGGCAGCGCCGCGTGCTGCTCTTCCTCCTTGAGCCGGCCGTCCTGGGTGAGCGGCAGGAAGTACTCGCGGTGCCGGACGGTCTGTACGGCGACGAACAGCCCGTACAGGAAGAGGGACGCGACGGCGGCGAAGGTGAGCTGCGCGGTGGAGAACTCGGGGCCCGGTCTGCCGATGGTGAAGGTCGGCAGCACCAGACTGAGGGTGGCGAGGGTCGCGACGGTGGCGAGGGCGGCGCCGGAACCTTCGGCGTTGAAGACGGCGACCCGCGAGCGCACCGCTCCCACCAGCAGGGACAGTCCGACGATGCCGTTACAGGTGATCATCACGGCGGCGAAGACGGTGTCGCGGGCGAGCGCGGACGTCTTGGGGCCGCCGTCCACCATCAGGGTGACGATCAGGGCCACCTCGATGACGGTCACGGCGACAGCCAGGACGAGCGAGCCGAACGGTTCGCCGACCCGGTGGGCGATCACCTCGGCATGGTGGACGGCGGCGAGCACGGCGCCCGCGAGACAGAGCGCGACGACACCGACGGCAAAGGCCGGCAGCACCCGCCCCCAGCTCAGCACCAGCGCCACCGCCGCGACAATCGGCACGACCACGGTCCACTGGGTAGCCAGGGACCGGACCGTCGCGCTCGTGTTCATGAGCCACACGCTGCCAGAGGTGGCCGGGGCTCGCTCGGCGGACGGTGCGGGGCCACCGACGTTCAGAGGACCCTGTGGTGCCCCTCCCAGTACGGGTCGCGCAGTCGCCGCTTGTACAGCTTGCCGTTGGGGTCGCGCGGCATCGTGTCGATGAAGTCGACAGTCTTGGGGCGTTTGTACCCGGCCAGCCGCTCGGCGCAGTGGGTGAGGATCTCGGCGGCCAGCCCGTCGCCCGGGGGGTGTCCTTCGGCCGGTTCGACGACTGCCTTGACCTCCTCGCCCCAGTCGGCGTGCGGGATGCCGAAGACGGCGGCATCGGCGACCGCGGGGTGGCTGAGGAGCGCGGCCTCGATCTCGGCGGGGTAGATGTTCACCCCTCCCGAGATGATCATGTCGATCTTGCGGTCGCGGAGGAAGAGATAGCCGTCCTCGTCGAGGACGCCCAGATCACCGACGGTGAAGAAGTCCCCGATGCGGTTCTTCTCCGTCTTGGTCCGGTCCTTGTGGTAGCTGAAGCCGCCGGTGCTCATCTTCATGTAGACGGTGCCGAGCTCGCCCGGCGGGAGGCGGTTGCCGTCGTCGTCGAAGACGGCGAGTTCACTGATCGGCCAGGCCTTCCCGACCGTGCCGGGCTTCTTCAGCCAGTCCTCGGCGGTCGCGAACGCGCCGCCGCCCTCGCTGGCCGCGTAGTACTCCTCGACGCACCGGCCCCACCAGTCGATCATGGCGCGTTTGACGTGGTCGGGGCAGGGGGCCGCGCCATGGATGGCATGCCGCATCGAGGTGACGTCGTACCGCTCCTTCACCTCGTCGGGCAGGGCGAGGAGGCGGTGGAACTGGGTGGGGACCATGTGCGTGTGGGTGCAGCGGTGCGCGTCGATGACCCGCAGCATCTCCTGCGGCGCCCACTTGTCCATCAGGACGAGGCGGTGCCCGATGTGGAGGGCGGCGCCCGCGAACTGGAGCACGGCGGTGTGGTAGAGCGGCGAGCAGACCAGATGGACGTTGTCGTCGAACGGCCTGATGCCGAAGATGCCGAGGAACCCGCCGAGGTGGCTCTCCTCGGGGAGCTTGCCGGAGAGCGGGCGGCGGATACCGCGCGGGCGTCCTGTGGTGCCCGAGGTGTAGTTCATGACCCAGCCGAGGCTGCGGTCCTCGGGCGGTGCGTCGGACTGCTCCGCGAGCAGTTCCGCGTACGGGCGGAAGCCGTCGACCGCGCCGACGGCGTAGCGGTGGCTCACGGGCAGTTCCGCCTCGTCGGCGGCGGAGGTCGCCGCGTCGGTGAACCGCTCGTGCGCGATCAGCACCTTGGCGCCGGAGTCGGAGACGATCCAGGCGATCTCGGGGCCGACGAGGTGGTGGTTGACGGGGACGAGATAGAACCCTGCCTGGGAGGCGGCGAGGTACGCGGTGAAGAATTCGACGCCATTGGAGAGGACCACGGCGAACGCGTCGCCCTGACGGAGCCCGGCCGCGCGCAGCCCGTGGACCAGGCGGTTAGCCGCGGCGTGCAGCCGGCCCGCGGTCCAGGCCTCGCCGTCGGGGGCGACGAGGATCGTACGGTCGGGGTCGGCGGTGGCCTGGGCCCAGAAGCCGTTGGGCGGCTGGTTCATGCGGCGCTCCGTCCGGCGATGCGGTTGATCCGGTCCACGGCGCGTTCGAAACCGCGGGTCAGGTCGTCGAAGACGGCCTGCACGCTGCGTTCGGTGTTCATCCTTCCGACGATCTGGCCGACGGGGGTGCCCAGCAGTGCGCCGGTCTCGTACTTCTGGATACGGGAGACGGCCTCGGCGACCAGCAGTCCCTGGAGCGGCATGGGCAGGGGGCCGGGGCCGGACGGGTCGTCCCAGGCGTCGGTCCATTCGGTACGGAGCTGGCGTGCGGGTTTGCCGGTGAGGGCGCGCGAACGGACGGTGTCGCCGGAGCCCGCGGCGAGGAGCTTGCGGGTCAGTGCGCGGGAGTGGAGGTCGGCCTCCTCGGTGGTCAGCCAGAGCGAGCCGAGCCAGACGCCCTGGGCGCCGAGGGCGAGTCCGGCGGCGATCTGCTGTCCGCTGCCGATGCCTCCGGCGGCGAGGACGGGAAGAGGTCCCACGGCGTCGACGACGTCGGGGACGAGGACCATGGAGGCGATCTCTCCCGTGTGACCGCCCGCTTCGTATCCCTGGGCGACGACGATGTCGATGCCCGCGTCGGCATGGTGCCGGGCGTGTTTGGCGCTTCCGGCGAGGGCGGCCACGAGGACGTTCCGGTCGTGGGCACGTTGCACGACGTCCGCCGGGGGCGAGCCGAGGGCGTTGGCGAGGAGCCTGATGGGGTAGTCGAAGGCGACGTCGAGCTGGTTGCGGGCGACCTCCTCCATCCACCCGGTGATGCGCCAGCCGGATGCCTCGCCCTCGGCGAGTTCGGGGACGCCGTACTTGGCGAGGGTGTCCTGGACGAACTGGCGGTGTCCGGCCGGGATCATCGCCTCCACATCGGCCTCCGTCACCCCTTCCACCTTCTTCGCGGGCATGACGACGTCGAGGCCGTACGGCTTGCCGTCGGTGTGCTCCTGCATCCAGTCGAGGTCACGCGCCAAGTCGTCGGGGGTCGCGTAGCGGACAGCGCCGAGTACGCCGAATCCGCCGGCCCGGGTGATCGCCGCGGCCACCGCCGGGAAGGGCGTGAAGCCGAAGATGGCGTGTTCCACTCCCAGTTTCTTGCTCAGCTCCGTCTCCATGGGCGGCAGGATGCCGCAGTCGGACATCCGAAGGAAGAGCTTTTCTGATGCAGTGTCAGATTCTTTGTGGCGCCGGAGGGCCTCCGGGACGGCGGGGGGGACAGTAATCTCTGCGGCGGCAGGAAGTTTCATCGTAGGACTGGATGACGAAAGTTACTTTCAACCGGTAGGAAGGGGTTCCGGATGACCGAGGACGCGACCGGCAGAGGGATCAGCCGACGCAGGCTGAGTGGTGGGATGCTCGCACTGGGCGGAGCACTCGCCCTGGCACCGATTCCCTTCGCGGAGACGGCATCGGCCATGGAATCGGGGGCGGGAACGTCGGGGACGTCGGGAGCAAGCGCCGTGGACGCTTGGGATGCGGCTGCTGACGGGCAGCCGACGCTGCGGCGCGGTTCCGCCGCCCGCGCCGGACTGTTGCAGGGACCGCTGGACCAACTGGTCGCAGAGGCGGAACGGTTCCTCTCCGCGTCCCCCAAACACCCGTGGTACGCGGGCGCGGTGCTGCTCGCCGGGCGCGGTGGCACGGTGGCGCTGCACCGGCCGATCGGCAAGGCGGTGCGGTACGCGGCCTACGACGAGAAGACCGACACCGGGGTGGAATTCCCGGCCGACCAGCAGATCGCGATGGCCGAGGACACCGTCTTCGACCTGGCGTCGGTGTCGAAGCTGTTCACTTCGATCCTGGCCGTGCAGCAGATCGAGCGCGGGGCACTGGAACTGGAGGCGAAGGTCGCCTCGTATCTGCCCGACTTTGCGGGAGGCGGCAAGCAGGACGTCACGATCCGTCAGCTGCTCACGCACACCTCGGGATTCCGTGCCTGGATCCCGCTCTACAAGGAGCCGACCCGGGAGGGGAAGCTGCGGCTGCTGTGGAACGAGGTACCGGCCAATCCGCCTGGCACGGTGTATCTCTACTCCGACCTCAATCTCATCTCGCTGCAGCTGGTCTTGGAGAAAGTCACCGGACGCACCCAGGATGTGCTGCTCCGCGAGGAGATCACCGCGCCGCTCGGGATGCACCGCACTCGTTACAACCCGCCCGCCGCCTGGAAGCCGAAGATCGCGGCCACCGAGGACGCCCGGCTGCCCTGGTCCGGCCTGGACCGCGGGCTGGTCTGGGGCGAGGTGCACGACGAGAACGCGTACAGCCTGGAGGGGGTGGCGGGTCACGCCGGAGTGTTCTCCTGCGCCTGGGACCTCGCGGTCCTCGCCCGTACGCTGCTCAACGGCGGCGTCTACGGACGCGCGAGGATCCTCTCCGAGGAGTCGGTGGATCTCCTGTTCACCGACTTCAACACCGCGTTCCCCGGAGATGCCCACGGGCTCGGCTTCGAGCTCTACCAGCACTGGTACATGGGGGCGATGGCCACTCCGAGCTCAGCGGGCCATACCGGCTTCACCGGGACAAGCCTGGTCCTCGATCCGACGACCGACTCGTTCCTGATCGTGCTCGGCAACTCCGTTCATCCGGTGCGCACATGGCGCTCCGGAAGCGCACCTCGGGTCGCCACCGCGAACCAGATGGCGCGGGCGGTGGCGGTGCGCCCCGCCCGGGGCCGTACCGCCTGGTTCTCGGGCATGGCGAGCGCCACCTCTGCCACGCTCACGCTGCCCGCTCTGCGTCCGGCGTCCTCGCGTGCCGCGCTGAGCTGCGCGGTGTGGTGGGACACCGAGCCGGGCTCCGACTCCCTCTCCCTGGAGGCCTCGTCGGACGCCGGGACGACCTGGCAGCCGGTGCCCTTCACCACCGTACCGACGGCGTCCGGATCCCACCGGGCGGAGCCGGAACCGCATCCGGGGGGTTCTGTCTCCGGCTGGTCGGGCCGGGTCTGGCACCGTCTCGACGCGGACCTGGCCGCCTGGCGGGGCAAGGAAGTGCGGCTGCGGTGGCGGTACACCACCGATCGGCTGTACGTCGGGCGCGGGGCGTACGTGGACGGCATCCGGGTCGAGGACGACGGCCGGACCGTCTTCCACGACGGCAAGTCGGGCGACGCCGGGCGCATCGAGGCGAACGGGTGGACGGTGTCCGCGGACTGAGAACGGCTGCCGGCCGGTTCGGACCGGCCGGCAGCCGCTGGTTCGACGGGTTGGTTGCGCGTCAGGATGCCGGTACGAGCAGATGGACGGCGAGCGCGGTGATGAGCAGGGAGGACGCCAGGGCGGTGACGAGCCGCCCCCGGCCGCCGGTGAGTACCCGACCGAGCAGCGCTCCCCCGCCGGCCAGCAGCAACTGCCAGCCGGCGGACGCGGCGAAGGCCGCGAGGACGAACACGGCCTGTTCCGGTCGGTCCGGGGCGGCGTCGGTCGCCCGGCTGCCCAGCACCAGCGCCGTGAAGTAGACGACGGTGGTGGGGTTCAGCAGGGTCATCCCGGTCACCCCCAGATAGGCGCGCGCGGGGCTGAGCGGGGTCCGGTCGGACCCGGACACCGAATGCTGCCTGCGGTACTGGCCGATCGCAGTAGTGGCGCTCCGTAGCGCCAGGACGACGAGCACCATCGCCGAGGCCCAGCGCAGCGGCAGGGCGACCGGCTCGATGACACGGGTGAGTGAGGAACCTCCGACGACCGCGGCCAGCGCATAGAGGCCGTCGGCCGTCGCGACTCCGAGCGCGGCGGCGACACCGGTTCCGAGGGAGGTCCGGGCGGTGAGAGCCACCAGATAGGTCGCGACCGCTCCGACCGGCATGGCAATGCCGAAGCCGGCCAGCAGCCCCGCGACCAGGGCGGCGCTCACGCGGGGAGGGGAATCGGCCTCCGTGGTCGGCCGGACTGCTGCTGGACCCGCACCGGTCGAGTGGCAGGGGTCGTCGGCAGGGCGGCGGTGATCGAGTTCATGAGCAGATGGTGGGGCCGCGCGGGAGAGCGAGCAACACATTTTTTCGGGCGTGCGGCCGCATCGACATGGGATCTCCGGACTGCGATCCCGTTGATGTGGGACCGCTACCGAGCCACTACGCTCCTCGGCCATGACCGAACCCACCTACGTACGCACCACCCGGGCGTCCTACGACGCCGTCGCGGCCGACTACGCCGAGCTCTTGAGGACGGAACTCGGGCGCAGGCCGCTCGACCGGGCGATGCTCGCCGCGTTCGTCGAACTCGTGCAGGCCTCCGATGCCGGACCGGTCGCCGACATCGGATGCGGTCCCGGGCGGGTGACCGGACACCTGCAGTCCCTGGGACTGACCGCACGCGGCATCGACCTGTCGCCGGAGATGATCGCGGTGGCCCGCAAGACGTACCCGGACCTGCGTTTCGACGTGGGTTCGATGAATGCCCTGGACCTGGAGGACGGCAGTCTCGGCGGCATCGTCGCCTGGTACTCCATCATCCACACCCCGCCCGAGCTGTTGCCCGAGGTGTTCGCCGAATTCCACCGGGTGCTGGCCCCGGGCGGCCATCTGCTGCTGGCCTTCAAGGCCGGGAACGAGGTCCGGCATCTGGAGCACGCGTACGGCCATGCGCTGTCGCTCGACGTCTACTGGCTGGAACCCGAGCGTGTGGCCGAGCTCCTGAGTCGGGCCGGACTCCTCGTGGACGCCAGGCTCGTGCGCGAGGCGGGCTGGAAGGACGCAGGCCCCCAGGCGTTCCTCATGGTCCGTAGGCCAGTGCATCCGTAGTCGTCGCCCGGCCCGTCCCCCATTTCCAACCGGCGCCATGGGGATGGGCCCCCTCGCGGGGCCGACGAAGAATCTCAGCAGTACCTGTTTGTAGCCCGGCAGCGGTCAATGCGGGCCGCGCCATGGGGCGTTCCACCGCTTCGGCGGCAAGAAAAGGGGGAAGTCGGCCGTCCTGCGACTGCCCTGGACGGGCCGGCCGATCCAGGCCTCCGCTCCCCCGCCGTCCGCGCTCCAGGCGCCGGACGGTTGCTCCGACAACTGGGGACCACGGGTCACCGGCCCAGCGCCGCCATCGCGGCGTTGTGGCCGGGGACCCCGCTGACCCCGCCGCCGCGCACCGCGCCCGCCCCGCACAGCAGGACGTTGGCGTGCGCCGTCTCGACGCCCCACCGGCCGGTGGACTCCGTGGCGAACGGGAAGGCGAGGTCCCGGTGGAAGATATGGCCGCCGGGCAGCCGCAGATCCCGTTCGAGGTCGAGCGGGGTCTTCGCCTCGATGCACGGTTCACCGTTCCCGTCGACGGCCAGACAGTCGGCGATCGGCTCGTCGAGATGCGCGTCAAGTTCTGCGAGCGTGGCCTTGAGGAGGGCGGCGCGCGCCGCCTCGTTGTCCGCGGCGAAGAGCCGGGCGGGCGTATGCAGACCGAAGAGGGTGAGGGTCTGGTAGCCGCGGGCGGCGAGGTCGGGGCCGAGGATCGACGGGTCGGTCAGCGAGTGGCAGTAGATCTCCGACGGCGGGGCCGTGGGCAGCCGGCCCGCAGCCGCGTCCCGGTAGGCGCCGGCCAGCTGCCCGTACCCCTCCGCGATGTGGAACGTTCCGGCGAACGCCTGGCGAGGCTCGACGGAGCGGTCACGCAGCCGGGGCAACCGGCGCAGCAGCATGTTCACCTTCAGCTGGGCGCCCTCGGCGGGAGCCGGCGGTTCGTCGCCGAGAAGTGCGGCCAGGGCCTGGGGCGAGGCGTTCACGAGGACCCGGCGGGCGGCGACCGTCCGCTCGCCTTCGGGTGAGCAGACGGCGACCTCGGCCCGCGTCCCGTCGGTCTCGATCCGGGTCGCCTCGTGGTGGACCCGGATCTCGGCCCCCGCCGTCCGGGCAGCCTGCGCGAGGGCGTCGGTGAGCGCGCCCATGCCGCCGACGGGGACGTCCCAGTCGCCCGTGCCGCCGCCGATCACGTGGTAGAGGAAGCAGCGGTTCTGGAGCAGCGACGGGTCTTGCGCGTCGGCGAAGGTACCGATCAGTGCGTCGGTGAGCACGACGCCGCGCACGAGATCGTCGGTGAAGTTCTCCTCGATGGCCGCACCGATCGGCTCCTCGAAGAGCATGCGCCAGGCGTCCGCGTCCCCGATCCGGTCGCGGAGCGCGTCCCGGGTGGGCAGCGGTTCGGTGAGGGTCGGGAAGACCCTCTCGGCGGCCTGCTGTGTCATGCCGTAGAAGCGCTGCCAGGCCTCGTACTCGCGCTCCCCACCGGTGAGGGCGGCGAAGGACTCCCGGGTGCGGTCCCCGCCGACGAGCAGTCCGGTGGCTCGCCCGCCCCGGACGGTCGGGGTGTACGAGGAGACGGTCCGCTTCCGTACGGCGAAGTCCAGCCCGAGATCGCGGACGATCTTCTGTGGCAGCAGGGACACCAGATAGGAGTAGCGCGAAAGCCGTGCGTCGATCCCGTCGAAGGGACGTGTCGAGACGGCCGCTCCCCCGGTGGTGCCCAGGCGTTCGAGGACCAGGACGGACTGTCCGGCGCGGGCGAGGTAGGCGGCGGCGACCAGACCGTTGTGGCCGCCGCCCACGATCACTGCGTCATAGGTGTCAGGTGCGGGCATGGCCCTTGGTAACACAGGATGATCGCCGTCGGCCAGAGGCGGTGGCCCAGGATTCCCCAGTCAGTGCGGGGGCATGCCCCGCTGCTGACGCAGCGCCGCGACCCTGCGGTACAGCTCGACCGCCTCGGTGCCCCGGCCGAGCTGTTCGAGGCAGTGCGCCTCGTCGTTGCGGCTGGCGAGCGCGTCGGGGTGGTCGGCTCCGAGGACGCGTTCGCGAGCCTCCGCAACCGTCCGGTAGACGGTGAGGGCTTCGGCCCAGCGGCCGAGCCAGCCGAGGCCGACGGCGACCTCGCGGCGGCTGATGAGGGTGTCGGGGTGGTCGGGGCCAAGGGCCCGTTCCCGGATCGCGCACACGTCGCGTGCTTCGGTGAGGGCTTCCTCCCAGCGGGCCAGCCGCCCCAGGTTGACGCCGAGGCCGTGGCGGGCCCGGAGCGTCTCGGGGTCGGCGGGGCCGTTCACCCGGGTCCGGTCGGCGACGAGCGCACGGTAGAGCTCCAAGGCCTCCGCGCTGCGGCCGAGTCTGCCGAGACTGATGCCGACCTCGTAGCGGGCCGAAAGCGTGTCGGGGTGGTCGGCGCCAAGGGTTCGCGCGCGGCCCTGAGTGACTTCCCGGTAGGTCTGCAGGGCGTCCGTCCAGCGCCCCAGCCGGCCCAGGGTGTATGCGACTTCATAGAGGGTGACCAGAGTGTCGGGGTGGCTTGCGCCGAGCAACCGGGCGCGGGCGTGCGCCACGTCGCGGGCCATCCGGTACGAGTCCTCCAGGCGCCCGAGCCTGCTGAGGTTGAACGCGAGGTTGTGGCGGCAGCGGAGGGTGTCGGGATGGTCGGGGCCCATCGTCCGTTCCCGGGAGGCGAGCACCGCGGCGTACACCTGGTGGGCCTCGAAGTGGCGGCCGAGCTGGCCGAGTACGTAGGCCATTTCCTGCCGGGCGGCGAGGGTCTCCGGGTGGTCGGGGCCGAGAATGCGTTCGCGGCCCTCGGCGACGCGCCCGAATTCGCGCAGCGCGTCGGCGGCGCGCCCGGTGCGGCTGAGGGTGAACCCCACCTCGTACCGGCTGGAGAGGGTGTCGGGGTGGTCGGGGCCAAGGGCGTGCTCGCGTTCGGCGGCGACCGCGCGGTGCACCTCACCGGCCTCCTCCCAGTGACCGAGCCGTCCCAGGTTGAGGCCCGCGCTGTGCCGGTTGGCGAGGGTGGAGAGCAGCTCCGGGGACGGGGTGGGCCGCTCGGGCCGGGCGGGCGGCAGCCCGCCGGTCAGGGCCCTCAGGTCGGTGCCCGTGGTCCACTCGCCGGTCAGGCCCGCGGAGTGGTCGGGCGGGGCGAGACCGAGCTGCATGGCGCCGGATGCCTTGTGTCCGGTGGTCATGCCCCGGGTCCAGGACGGCAGCCGCGGTTCGCCGTCGGGTGGCTGCTGTCCCGGGCGTACGACGGGGACCGGCGGGGCGAGCCGGACACGCCCCGTCGGCCGTGGGGGTCCGGACGCCGGAAGATGCTGCTGTTCACCGGTGCGTCCGACGGCGATCCGCTGCCGCAGGTCGCCCGCGTCGGCGGGCCGCTCCTCCGGGGTCTTCGCCAGCAGCTCCAGGACGACGCGGTCGAAGAAGCCGGGGAGTTCGGCTCGGTGGGTACGGAGCGGTTCCGGCTGGGTGTCGCGGTGTCCGACGAGGACGGCCCAGGCGTCGTCGAGGTCGAACGGCGGAACACCTGTGGCGATCTCGTAGAGAACGCAGCCCAGCGAGTAGAGGTCGCTGCGGTGGTCGACCTGGCCGCCGCTGATCTGCTCGGGCGACATGTAGTGCGGGGTGCCCATGGCGATGCCCGTACCGGTCAGTCGGGAGGTGAAGCCGATGTCGTGGCCGAGCCGGGCGATGCCGAAGTCGCAGATCTTCACCGTGCCGTCGGCCAGCCGCATGATGTTGGCGGGCTTGAGGTCGCGGTGCACGATGCCCTGCTGGTGGGTGTAGCCGAGGGCGTCGGCGACCTGCTCGGCGATGTCGACGATGTCCGGGACCGGCAGCGGATGCTGCTTGTTGTCCTCCAGGAGCTGGCTGAGGTTGCGGCCGTCGAGGAGCTCCATCACCAGGTAGAGGACGCCTTCGTACTCGCCGAAGTCATGGACGACGGTGACACCGCGGTGCTGGAGGGCGGCGGCCACCCGTGCCTCTCGGCGGAACCGTTCGCGCAGGATCCGGGTGAACGACTGGTCGTGCTGGGGCCCTACAGGCTTGAGGCATTTGACGGCCACGTGGCGGCCCAGCGACTCGTCGCGGGCGCGCCACACCTCGCCCATGCCTCCGCGCCCGATCAGATCGAGCAGCCGGTACCGGCTCTGGATCAGCCTGGTGTCCGCCATCGCGTGCTGTCGCCCCCGTCGCCTCGCCTACTGCTGCGCCCTCCCCGGCCCGTCCAGTATGGCTGTCCGGCTACGGAGTTTGGAGGGGGTGGGGCGGCTGCCGGGACCGAGTCGTTCCATCGCCTTCACAATGTGGCGGGGCGGGAGTTGCCAGCGCAGCCGTGAGGGGATGCAGCGCAGGGCCGTGCCGGTGGCGCGCAGCCGCCGGTCGACGGTGTGCGGGGGCGGCGCGGCCCTGCCGTAGAGCTCATGGGCATAAGGGGGCAGTGACTGGTAGGCGAGTGCTGCGACACACCGCCAGAAGAGTTCGCGCGCCGGTACCAACAGCGCGGGGACGGGCGGGCGGCGGAGGAAGGAGTCGACATCGAACGCCTCGGCTCCTGCGGCGAGCTCGGGGCGCACCCGGTCGAAGTAGGCGGCGAGCTGGTCGGTGGTCGCGGGTACGCCGTCGGGGTCGAGGCCCACCAGGCGGGCGCTGGTTCGGTGTTCGTCGATGTAACGGTCGGCCTGGGCGGCGCTGATCCTCTGGCCGGAGCGTTGCTGCACCTGGAGGTAGGAGTCGACCTCGGCGCAGTGCACCCAGAGCAGCAGCTCCGGTTCGTCGACGCCGTACGTCTCGCCGGTCGCCGGGTCGGTGGCCTTGAGCAGCCGGTGGAGCCGACGGACGCGGGCGCCCGCCTTCTCGGCGGCTTCGGTGGTGCCGTAGGTGAGGGTGCCGACGAAGCCGGCGGTGCGCATCAGCCGTCCCCAGGCGTCCTTGCGGAAATCGGAGTTCTGCATGACGCCGCGGACGGCGCGCGGGTGCAGCGCCTGGAGGTAGAGGGCACGCACCCCGGCGATCCACATCATCGGGTCGCCGTGCAACTGCCAGGTGACGGATTCCGGACCGAAGAGTCCCGGGTCGGCTTCCACCATGACTGCTCGTACCTCCCCGCTCGGCCGCGTACGCAGGTATGGCGTATGCACCCACAGGATGCGCTGTGACCGGGCTCATGCTCCAGGCCCCGCTCCGGCGCTGACCCCGACTTCGGCACTCTTTTCGACCCAGTCGCCAGCTACGCCATGGTCACCGCCACCGCCTTCGCCCTTCCGCTGCTGCCCGCGACCATCCGAGCGACCACCCACGCACCCGCCGACGCCCAGCTCTCCGCCACCGTCCTCGGCCTTCTGCCGTCCGCTCTCGGCTCCGCGATCCGGGGCTATGCCGTCGCCCGCCTGCCGCCGGCCCCCGCCGCGGCCCTCTGTTCGGTGCCGCGCATGGCACCCGTGTGGCGGCGCTGTTCACCGCTGTTCACGCAGCACCGTGAGGCGGCGTTTGTACTCGTCCTCGTCGATTTCCCCGCGGGCGAACCGTTCTGCGAGCAGGTCTTCGGCTCGTCGGCTTCCCCATGCTGCCTCACCGGGGCGCGGACCGGGCTGGTAGCTGCGGCGGGTGCGGGTGAGGTAGTGGATGAGGGCGACGACCCCGACGATCAGCAGCGACCAGAAGACAACCATGATCACGGCCATGAAGAGCCATCCACCCCAGCCCCAGCGGCCGTCGTACCACATCATGCCGATCACCTTCTTTCGGACGGCCGAGCGCCAACAGGTCCAGGGTGGCGCGGCGCGGCGCCGTTGAGGAGAGGAAATATGGGCCCTGCCGGGGGCTGAACGGCCCGCACCGATCTGTACGGGGGCGGTCGCTGACGACAAGACGATCAAGGCGTGGGCGACACGTGCCTCGGCACGTGGGAGCGAGCGGCACATCGACGGCTCCCCCCACGTGGCCGGCCCGATGTGTCAACGCGTCGGCCCTGTGTGGTTCCTCGCGTCAGTCGTGGGGGACGACGGCGACCGGACAGCGCGCGTGATGAACGGCGGCCTGCGCCACGGGGCCGAGGTGTGGTGCCAGAGGGCGGCGGTGCCGGCGTCGGCCGACGACCAGCAGATCGGCACCCTCGGCGGCCCGTACGACAGCCTTGGCAGGGCTTACAAGTGCCGTGCTGTTGGTGACGTCCACCTGCGGGAACCTGTCGCGCCAGGGGTGGAGGGTCTGGCTGAGGAGCTTGTGTGCGTCCTGAACGATTCCTTCCGCCACGTCATGGTCCACGCCCCAGGGCACGTATGCGTCCACCGGCAGGCTCCGGCCGTGGGCAACCCGAAGAGGCATGCCTCGCGCAGCAGCGGTCTCGAAGGCGAATTGGAGCAGGTCGTCGCAGGGCCCGTGCAGTTTGAGCGCCACCACCACGCCGCCTGTCGCTGTTCGAGTGGGCTGTGGGCCGTCTTCGCCCGTACTGGCTCGCACCAGGACCACCGGCCGCTCGGCGTGTGCCACGACAGGCATGCTGATATCGCCGAGGAAATAGCTCTCGACGGGCGTCAGCCCCCGCGAACCGAGCACGATCATCTCGGACTCCGATGCCGCTCGCAGAAGCGCGTGCTCGGCATCGTCGGCGACCAGGCTGCCGACGACGGGGAGGCCCGGGTGGTGTGCCTGGAGCTCCGTCCGCGTGTTGCGCACGATCCGCCTCGCCCAGTAATTCTGATCCATCTCGGCGGGAATGCGGGTCGGTTCCGGCACCAGCAGAGGCCACGCGTGCAGCAGGCGCAGCGTGAGCTTGCGCCGCTCGGCTTCGTCGGCGGCCCAACGAGCAGCGGCCAGGCTCTCGGGTGACCCGTCGAGGCCAACGGTGACGCATGGCTCCATGACGACTGCCTCCGTCTCGTAAGAAGCCGGAACGAGGGTGTGGGAGCCGCATTTCCGCACTGCTGTGACCCCTGCGCCCCGGTCCAGGGCGTGGAGGACGACGGCAGGGGACCGACGGGGTGAGCACCTACGCAGGTGCCCCGGGCACGGGTTCCCTTGACGATAAGTACCCCAGATCCTCCGGTGGCGCATGCCGAACCCGGCGGGGGAAGGAACCCGGTCCGCGCGCGGCGGACACCGGATCCCCGGTGTCGTCGGCCGCCGGGATCCGCGGCGCTCGCGGGGGCTCACGCCCACACGGCCGAGAGTGGCCGACGAGATGCTGAAACCGATCCGCTCGCCGGCCTGGCTCATCGATCACGTCGTTCCGAATCTGCGCAGAGAGGCCCGTTCGGCCCTGACGCTTGACTTCGACCACGGTCTCCTCCGTAACGTCATCCCATGTCGGACGAGAAAGACTCGGGCGGGCCCGGAAAGCTGCCACGCCCGATGTACGAGCGTGAGCTGTACCGGCTCCAGACCGAGCTCGTAAAGCTCCAGGAATGGGTTCGGGCCGAAGGCGCACGGCTCGTCGTGGTGTTCGAGGGGCGTGATGCGGCGGGCAAGGGCAGCACGATCAAGCGCGTCACCGAGCTCCTCAATCCCCGGGTAGCACGAATCGTCGCGCTGCCGCAGCCCACTGAGCGCGAGCGCAGCCAGTGGTATTTCCAGCGCTACGTCGAGCATCTTCCAGCCGCAGGGGAAGTGGTCCTGCTCGACCGAAGCTGGTACAACCGCGCGGGCGTCGAGCGCGTCATGGGTTTTTGCACCATGGAGGAACACCAGCGGTTCCTTCGTCAGTGCCCGATCTTCGAGCGGATGCTGGTGGAGGACGGCATCCTGTTGCGTAAGTACTGGTTCTCGGTGAGTGACGCGGTGCAGGAGCAGCGATTCCGGCGTCGGCTGGAAGACCCCACCCGTCGGTGGAAGCTCTCGCCGCTGGACGTGGAATCGATCAGCCGCTGGGAGGCCTATTCGCGGGCGAAGGACGAGATGTTCGTCCATACGGACATCTCGGAAGCTCCCTGGTACGTGGTCGAGAGCGACAACAAGCGCCGGGCACGACTGAACATGATCGCCCATCTGCTGTCGACCGTGCCGTACGAAGAGGTCACTTGGCCGGCGATCGAACTGCCTCGACGCCCGCCGGCCACGGGATACCAACGTCCGCCGAGGGACCTTCAGACGTACGTCCCCGACCATGCGTCAGAACTGTGCGAATGAGGCGGGCACGTCTCGTACGGTCAAGTCGCCAGAGGCACGACAGCCACTGGACAGTCGGACCGGTGAAGCAGGGTACGAGCGTCCCGGCCGAGGCGGGTGCCGAGGTGACTGCGGCGACGATGCGCTCCAACGATGATCAGATCCGCAGCGGCCGAGCGCTGGGCCAGTAACCTGGAGTGTGGCCATGCTCACCGGTCGTGTCCGCGACCTACCCTCATTCCCGTCGCCGCCCGGCTCGCTCAGTCCGCGGAAGGCGTGGGACTGCCCCCGCCGAGGAGCCCATCCGGTCCGATCAAGGGACGAACGGCCCATACGCACCGGGCAACGGTCCACTCCATGCTGAAGACATCAACCATTCCCGCCTCCCCGGGAGACCCGCGATGCCAACCGAAGCGCTCGACGACACGACGCTGAACGGCCTCGTCGCTGATGCCACCGCCGCCCCGTCCATGCACAACGCCCAGCCCTGGCAGTTCCGCTACGGGCGCGGCAGCCGGACGCTCACCCTGTTGGCGGACCTCGACCGCGCGATGCCTGAGGCCGACCCCGACACCCGAGCACTGCACGTGGGCTGCGGCGCGGCCCTGCTGAATCTGCGGGTTTCCGCTGCTCACCGCAGCCTGGAGGCGGTCACCGCACTGCTGCCCGTCCCCTCGGCCCCGACCGTACTGGCTCACATCCGGCTCGACAATCACCCCGACGCCCCACGGAAGCCCGAGGGTGAAGCCCTAGCCGCTCTCCACCCCGCGATACGGGAACGGCACACCAGCCGCTACCCGTTCGACGAACAGACGATCCCCGAGGACATCCGCGGGCGCTTCGCCGACGCGGCCCGCGCCGAGGGCGCGGACTTCGCGTTCCTGACCCCGATACATCTGGAGACCGTGCTCGAACTGATCCGGGACGCCGAGGGATACGACCGCAGGGACCCGGCACGCGAAGCCGAGCAACGGCGCTGGACCCGGGACACGAACACCGAGGCGCCCATCGATGGAATCCCGGACTACGCCTTCGGCCCCCGCGACGCCGCCGAACGGGCGACCGTGCGCGATTTCGCGGGCACCGCCGTCTTCGAAGGCCGAGCCCGCGTCCTGTTCGAGAACCGGCCCCAACTCGCTCTGCTGAGCACTCCGGGCGACCGTCCCGAAGACTGGCTGCGCGCCGGTCAGGCCCTGGAACGCGTCCTGCTCACCGCCACACTCCACGCGGTGTCCACCTCCTTCGCGACACAGCCCCTCGAATGGCCGGACCTGCGATGGATCCTGCGCGACCCCGTCTTCGGCACGGGACACGCGCAGATGATCGTCCGCCTGGGATACGGCCCCACAGGACCGCGTACGCCACGTCGCCCCCTCGAACAGGTACTGACGATCGAACCGTAAGAAGGACCGCGCTCCCGATGAATCGCCTCCCAGGCAGCCTGGAGTACTCAGCGGAAGGAAGTACCTGGCCATGACCCGGCACACCAGCACCGAGAAGCCTCGCACCAAGCAGTGGAGCGTGCGCCTGGACCTCTTCGAGGAAGGTGACCTCACCAAGGTTCATGCCATCCTCGACACCGGTGACAGCACCCTTCAGAGCCGCGCCTCCGCCCAGCGCAACCCTCACGACGTACCCGTCCCCGAGATCGGCGACGAGTACGCTGCCGGCCGGGCCCTGATCGACCTCGGCAATCAGCTGCTCCTCGCCGGAAGCAGGGACACGGCGCCGAGCGACCGCGCCACCCCCGGGTGACAGGTGTCCGAGTCCTCAGCGGGGGCGTCAGCAGCCGTTTCGGGTTCGCTCGACGGTGAGGTCGAAGAAGTGGGCCGAGCATGAGATGCACGGGTCGTGATTGCGCATCGCCCGTTCGCACAGGGCGGTCAGCTCCGCATCGGTGGGGTCGCCGTCTCCCAATCGTTCCTTCACGATGCGACGGAGGTCCTCCTCACCACCTACGTGCCCGCCGAGACCACTTCCCGCCGAGCCGACGCTCGGATTCCACGAACCCGGTGGTTTCCGCACACCACGAGAAGGAAGGACCCGAACACCGGTGACTCGGCCTGCCCGACGGCAAAGGTTCCACCTTCATCCGACGGTGTAGGGCCGCATCATTTCGTTGTCCTCGTGTTCGAGCATGTGGCAGTGCCAGACATACCGGCCCGCCCGGTCGAATGTCGCCTTCAGCCTCGTCACGGCACCCGGGTAAGCGACTACCGTGTCCTTGAACCCGCTCTCCCACGGCTCGGCAGGCCGGGCGGCACGGCCGCCCTGTTGCCGGTCAAGGACCTGGAACTGGACCTCGTGGATATGGATCGGGTGGGCATCCTTCGTGAGATTGTGAATCTCCCACATCTCGGTCGCGCCCAGGGCCGGATTCTCCGTGACGGGGTCGTCCCAGCGCATCGGCACAGCGGCTCCGTTTCGGTCCAGGGTGCCGAGCAGCAGTTGTCGGGGTCCGACGTGCGGGAGTGACGTGGAGTTCTGCTCACTGAGGGAAAGCCGTCGGATGCGGCTCGCCTTCCCCAACGGCTCGAACGACGGCAGCGACAGCTGGGCGGGTGGGACGGTCGTGTCCGGTGCGGTGAGTGCTCCGACCGTGAGCTTCATGACCTGCCCGGTGGTGGCCGGGTCCGCCGGGGAGAAGTCCGTACCCGCCTTCCCGCCCTGGAATGCTTTGTCGGGGCCCTCGTTGATGAGATACAACTCGGTCCCGACCGGGAATGACGCGAAGTCGACGATCACGTCGGCGCGCTCGGCGGGAGCGATAAGCACCTGGTCGCACCGTACCGCCGCGGAGAGGAAACCCCCCTCGCTGCCAATCTGCCAGAAGGGGAGGGCAGGAGCCGCGGGCCTGTGGGCGAGTGGGCGGGTGACGATCTTCAGGATCAGGTACCGCGAATTGCATCCGTTGAGCATCCGGAACCGGTAGCGGCGCGGTTCGACGTGAAGGGCCGGCCAGGTTCTCCCGTTGGTCACCATCGTGTTGCCGAAAAATTCGGGGTTCCAGATCGGAGGGATGTCGCTGCCCGGAATGTAGGGGCCCCTGAATCCGTCGAACGCAGCGCGTCCGGCCGGGTAGAAGAGGCTGCCGTCGACGTGGAACGAGCGGTCCTGGATGGCGAGAGGGATCTCGTAATACTTCCGGCCGGGCGGATCACCGGGCCGGGGTGCGGGACCGGGCAACACTCCACCGGGAAGGTCCGCAGGTCCGCCTCGCAGAAGGTAGAACCCCGCCAGCCCGGCGTAAACATTCAGCCGCGTGACACCCAGGGCGTGATCGTGGAACCAGAAGGTCGAGGCTCTCTCCGCGTTGGCATACTGGAATACGGCGTCCCCCCGGCCCCAGGTGTCGCCGAACCCGTCTCCGAACTTTTCCTTGAACTCCTCGTAGAACGAGCCGACTTCAGCGTATCCCGCGGGAATGTCAAGCGCGTCGGGAAGATACCAGGCTTCGGTGTAGCCATCGCTCTCCTCCGAGTTCCGCCCGCCATGCAGATGCGTCACGATCGGCACCGGACCCGAGTACGGTCCGGGTGTCGAGCGGAATCCGGGACGTGCGTCCCGGGCCGACGCTCCGCCCGGAGGGTTCGCCCAGTGCAGGGTGGGGTCGACCGGCAGCAGGTGCGGCAGGTAACGGCCTGTGCGATCCCGCAGTTGGTTTTTCCACCTCACCCGCACAGGCGTTCCGAAGCGGGCCTCGACGGTGAACGCGGGGTAGTGGAAGCTGCGCGGATGCAGCGTTGAGCCGTACCCCCACACGGTCGTCGCCGGCAGGCCGGAGGGCAGCACCTGCTGCTGGAACTGTCGCACGCCGATCACGTAGTGGTCGATGCGATCAGCGACGCCGCCCCCGGCCTGCGGCATGACGGGCGGGACGACGAGCGGCGTGACGTACTTGTCCACCTTTCCGGGATCCAGAAGGCCCCCACCGGCCGGCGCCCAGAGCCGCGAAGCCCCGTAACCGGCCGGAAGGAGCGCGAGCATTCCGCCGGCCGCTGCCTGCACTACACGCCGCCTCGTGACCACCCGCACCCTCCAGCACTCGCAGGGCTGACCCCAGCCCTGCTGTCTGCTCCAGCTCTGCTCGGCGGTCAGACCGCCTATACGTACCGGGCATCATCAGGTTGCCGCAGACGGTGAATCAGCGCGTTGCTGGATTACTCCGGACGAGGTCGGCCACCGCCGACGGCAGCCGAGTCGCCACCGGCGGATCTGGACGTGCTGGGACCACAACCGCTCAGCGGCGTACGCGCGGCATCCCCAGGCCGAGCCACGAGATGATTTCCCGCTGTATCTCGTTGTTGCCACCGCCGAAAGTGAAGATGACGGCGGACCGGTATCCCCGTTCGAGTTCGCCGTGCAGGACGGCGCCCGCCGAGCCTTCCTTGAGCGGTCCGGCCGAGCCGAGGATCTGCATCAGCCAGGCGTAGGCGTCGCGGCGCGCCTCGGAGCCGTAGACCTTGACGGCGGAGGCGTCCTGCGGGGTGAGGGTGGAGCACTGGACAGCGGAGACCATCTGCCAGTTGAGGAGCTTCATGGCGTCGAGCCGGGTGTGGGTCCGGGCGAGGAGGGCGCGGACCCAGGAGATGTCGATGACCCGGCGCCCGTCGGCGAGCTCGGTGCCGGCGGCCCAGCGCTGCACGTTGTGGAGGGCGCGGATGGCCATGGTGCCGTGGGCGGCGAGGGTGACGCGCTCATGATTGAGCTGGTTGGTGATGAGCCGCCATCCCTTGTTCTCGCCGCCGACGCGGCGGGAGACGGGGACGCGGATGTTCTCGTAGTAGCTGGCGGTGGTGTCGTGCGAGGCGAGGGTGTTGATCAGGGTGCAGGAGTATCCGGGGTCGCTCGTGGGGACGAGCAGCATGGTGATGCCCTTGTGCGGCGGGGCGTCGGGATCGGTGCGGACGGCGAGCCAGACCCAGTCGGCGGTGTCGCCGTTGGTCGTCCAGATCTTCTGCCCGTTGACCACATATGTGTCACCGTCACGTACGGCGCGGGTCTTGAGGGCCGCGAGGTCGGTCCCCGCGTCGGGTTCGCTGTAGCCGATCGCGAAGTCGATCTCGCCTGACAGGATCTTCGGCAGGAAGTACGCCTTCTGTTCGTCCGTGCCGAACTGCATGATCGTCGGGCCGACGGTGTTGAGTGCCATCAGGGGCAGCGGTACGCCCGCCTGGGCCGCCTCGTCGAAGAAGATGAACTGTTCCATCGGGGACAGACCGCGTCCGCCGTACTCCGTGGGCCAGCCGACGCCGAGCCAGCCGTCGGTTCCGAGGCGCCGGATCGTCTCGCGGTAGAAGCGTTTCTGGGCGGTGGGGTCGTCGTATCTGGCATAGGCGTTGTCGGGGACGAGTCCGGCGAAGTACGTGCGCAGCTCGTCGCGCAACTGCTGCTGCTCAGGCGTGTATTCGAGGTGCACGGCCCCTCCAGGAGTCTCGCGGTCGCGTCGCCCGTGTGCGGCGGCGCACACAGTAGAACGTGTTGCAAGAATCCGGAAGGGCCGCGGAGCCGGACCCGGGCTGTCAGCGCTTGACGGCGCGTAGCACGACGAACTTCGGGTCACCGGCGACGGTGGCGCAATTGCCGAAGATCCGGCGCAGCTGCGTGTGGTACCCGAGGTGCCGGTTGCCGACGACCCACAGCTCGCCGCCCTGCCGCAGCACGGTCCGCGCCCCATGGAACATGTTCCGGGCGGTGGCGTCGGTGGTCGCCAGGTGCGAGTGGAACGGTGGGTTGTTGAGCACCAGGTCCACACTGCCCGGGGCCAGGTCCGCCGTACCGTCACCGACCAGGAAGCGGGCTTCGGCGTCGGCGCCGACATTGGCGCGGAAGGTCGCCTCGGCGGAGGCGACCGCCTGGTAGGACTCGTCGACGAAGGTGACCGCCGCTGCGGGGTTGGCGAGCGCGGCGGAGGTGCCGACGACGCCGTTGCCGCAGCCCAGGTCCACGACGTGGTCGCGGCCGGTGCGCTCGGGAAGATGGTTCAGGAAGAAGCGGGTGCCGATGTCGAGGCGCTCGGCGCAGAAGATCCCGGCGTGGTTGACCACGGTCCGGCCGGAGATGGCGCCGACGTCGCCGGGCAGCTCGTACCGGTACGGCCAGGGGCTGGGGGTGCGGGCCAGGGCCGGGTCCGGGGTGCAGAAGATCAGCCGAGCCTTCTTCACCGCGAGCGAGGTGCGGGTGGGGCCGATGATCCGCTCGAACAGTTTGAGGGTGGAGGTGTGGATCTCCTTCACCATGCCGGTGCCGATGACGACGGTTCCGGTGTGCACGGCGGGCGCGAGCCGGTGCAGCTGATCCTCCAGAAGCGCGAGGCTCTTGGGAACCCGCACGAGAAGGACATCGATCCGGTCCGGCGGGGTGTCCCTGGCCGACAGGAGACGTACGGCGTCCTCGTCGTGGCCGTTGCGGGCGAGGTTCGCCAGGGTCGCACGCTGGGCGAGGTACGAGTCGGTGATCTGTACGGGGCGGTGCCCGGCCAGCACCGTACTCAGGGCACCCCAGCGGTCGCCCACCACAACCAAAGTGCCGGTCAGCTCGACCGGGGTCGCGCCGTCGACCCCCTCCAGCTGCCGGAGCAGATATTCGTCGGCAGCGTCCCAGGCGCGAAACGGGTCGCGCGGGTGCTCGGGGTAGCGGGCGAGCTCGTAATCGCCCTTTGACGTCGTCAAACGGTTCATTGTGCCTTCAGGCTAGCCGAGCGGTGGGGAGCACCCACACACTCCCCACCGCACCGGCCGCCCGCTAAGGTAGCTGCTTTTCGATTGCCGCCCGGCCCTCTCGTGCCAGTCGGCGCTGTGCCCACTCCAGATTCTGCGGAGTCAGGTCCCGCCCGGAGGCGAGCACCAGATCCTCTGCCGAGGCGTTGTCGCTCCCGCCGGTGTGCAAGAGGCTGTCCGGGGTCACCCCCCGGGCCAGGGATACGGATACGGATTCGGGGTCTTCGCTCATACCGCCTCCTCGTCCTTGCGGCAATTCTCGCCCTGCGGCGCCAGGAGCGCATCCGAAGGCTTCACTTGACCTGCACATGATAAGTGCGCAGCGTTCACCCGCCGATCACGGTGCGTGTGGAAGGCTCCCGCTGACCGCTTACCACACGACCACCACGGCGCCGCCCCCACCCTGTGCTGGCGTCGCGGTGCCGCATGCCCCGGAGAGGACACCCCACATGTCCCGTCACCGCCTTCACTACCGGCGCCCATTGCTCGCCATCCTCGCCGCCTTCGCGGTTCTCGCCGGCACGGCCGCCGCAGCGCCGGCGACGCCGGCCGCGCCCCGGACCGCACCGGCGACCGCGACACCGCTCACCACGCTCGACGACACGTACTACCAGAGTGCAATCGGCAAGACCGGAACCCAGCTCAAGAGCGCCCTGCACTCGATCATCAGCGTCCAGTCGAAGATCTCGTACAACCAGGTCTGGGACGCGCTCAAGAACACCGACCAGGACCCCGCCAACTCCTCGAACGTGATCCTGATCTACTCCGGGCACTCCAAGCCGAAGAGCGACAACGGCGGCTCGGTCGGCCAGTGGAACCGTGAGCACGTGTGGGCCAAGTCGCACGGCGACTTCGGTACCACCACCGGACCCGGCACCGACATCCACCACCTGCGCCCGGAGGACGTCACTGTCAATTCCATCCGCGGCAACAAGGACTTCGACAACGGCGGCAGCGCGGTGAGCGGGGCGCCGGGCAACTACACCGACGGCGACTCCTTCGAGCCGCGTGATGCGGCCAAGGGTGACGTCGCGCGCATGATCCTCTACATGGCGGTGCGGTACGAGGGCGACGACGCCTTCGCCGACCTTGAACCGAACGAGAAGGTGAACAACGGCTCCGCGCCGAACATCGGCAGGCTCTCCGTGCTGAAGCGGTGGAGCCAGGAGGACCCGCCGGACACCTTCGAGAAGCGGCGCAACGACGTCATATTCGACCAGTACCAGCACAACAGGAACCCGTTCATCGACCACCCGGAATGGGTCGAATCCATCTGGTAGAACGGACTATTCGTCCAGCACGCCCCGGGCCGCACCGGCCCGTCGGCTCACCGCGCCGTGCGGCTCACGGTCAGCAGGTCGCGCAGCAGCGGCAGCAGCTCCTCGGCCTCCACCTCGGAGAGCTCGCTGAACGCCCCGCTGGAGCGGACCAGGAGCACCCCGATGAAGGCCGCCGCCGCGAGCTCGGCACGCAGCTGCGGCCGGTCCACCTGTTCGGCGGCGAACCGGTCGCGCAGCGGGTGAACCAGCCGTTCGTGGAGATAGGTGCGGGCGGCCCGCCGCGGCGACTGCCGGGCGGGTCCCGAGGGCTGCAGACAGGGGTGGCCATTGAGAGGCAGCAGTGGATACCGTGTGGCAGTTCGCGCACACGGTGCTCACTTGGGGGAAGCGGTAATGAAGGCCGGCCGGAGGCCCACGACGCCATCGTCGTGGGGTCCTGCAACTACGCGTGGGTTAGCGGCAGTTGCGGTAGCAGGTGCATTTCTTGCTTCGGCGTGCAGCAGCGGCGACACGAACACGCAGCCCATCACCCCTGCCCCTCCTACTGCTGCCGCGTCGTCCACCGCTCCTCCCGCGAATCCTGTCGCAACAGCGGACTTCGACTTCAAGACGTACTGCGCGAAGGGCGGCCCTTCGCGGCTTCTGACCGGGCAGCCGGCCTATAAGGGGAAAGGGCCGCACCCTGTGCTCGTCGTCGCCCAGGGCGAAACACAGATCGCGGCCGTCACCCAAGCCCCGATCCCGTCGGCGGACTCGTCCGCCCCGGCCCACGACACGTACCACCCCCTTCCGGAGAAGGTGCAGCTCGTCGCCTGCGTCGGTAACGACGGCACGGGCCCTCTGCTGGCGACCTGCCGCTACGGCGGCGACTACAAGCGCTACTGGAACCAGGGCAAGTACCGGGTCACCGTGTACGAGGTGAAGAGCGGGCGCAAGGTCGGCACCACACGGATCTCGGGGATCGACCACCACAAGTGCGAGCCCTCGCAGGTGTTCTTCGACTGGGAGGCGCAGACCGACTGGATCCTGACAGAACCGACCCGCGCAGAGTTTCGGAAGCTCCTGGCCCCTTGGGCGGAGGCCAACCATTGACGATGCCGGTCGCTGAGAACTCGTAGCACGATCTTGCTGGCGTGCAGCGGCTGGTCGGGGCGCTGTTGAGTAGATCGCCGCTGCCGGCGCCAGAGTCGTTCACAGGCCGCGTGGGAGTCATGCCGGGATGAAGCTCGGCCACCAGGGTGGGACGTTGTCCGGGCACAACGGGGCGGGGTAGGAGTCCGGCATGCCAAGCCATGTGACGAGAAACCAGGTGAACCACAGGGTGAGGATGAGCCCTGTCGTCAGGGCTGTCCCGCGATGACGTCTGCCGAGGGTGCTGTCCAGGATCACCCACGGAACCGCAGCGGCGATCCATATGGGAGGTGCAAGGAACAGCAAAGTCATGCCGTTGGCAGCTGCGCTGCTGCCGATGTCACAAGCAGCCCATGCCCTCCCAATCGCAGCAAGGGTCACCACCGCGGTCAACCCACCGAAAAGGACACCAAGGCCAGTTCCTCTGAACCAGCGGCTCGGAGGGCTCGACCGCTCTGCTCCCACGATCATCTCCCCCGCCTCGCCGTAGATGCGGAGAGTACCAACGTTCTGAAGCATCCCCGCTGGGGCCCTGGCCTGCCCGGACACCGGTCAGGCGTTCTTGAACTTCCGAGGCCGTCGCAAGCAGATGAGACTGCAGGCGAGGGAGACGATGGCGTCGTGGAGTTCGGTGCGGCGTTCCCAGCGCACGGCGAGGCGTTTGAAATGGTGGAGCAGGGCGAACGTCTGCTCGACGACGTAGCGGAGCTTGCCCGTGCCCTTGATGTTCGGTGATCCCTTGCGGGAGATGACCGGCAGGATCCGTCGGCGCCGCAACTCGTCGAGGCGGGTATGGGAGTCGTAGCCCTTGTCACCGAGCAGCGCTTCGGGCCTGCGGCGGGGTCGGCCGGGACGGCCCGCGACGGGCGGGATGCCGTCGACCAGGGCGAGGGTCTGGGTGACGTCGTTGACATTGGCCGCGGTCGTGATGACCTTGAGCGGGGTGCCGCGTCCGTCGCGTTGCCGAAATGCCCTAGTAGCTCCTTCCCCAAGCTCTCAGCTTCGTTCGAGCAGGGGAGACCCCATCCGAGGACCTTCCGACGCCTTGCGATCGCACGCACCGGACGCCGCGAGCTGATCGACTCCCATTTTGTGAGCTCCTCTTACGGGGTGGGGAAAATTATCCGTCCAACCGCAGCACCAGCTCGTCGATCTCCGCTCCCCGCGCGTTCGCGAAGCCCCGGTCCTCGCCGACGACCTTGAAGCCGCACTTCTCCAGGACCCGCACTGATCCGGTGTTGTCCGCCGCCGCCCGGGCGAGCAGCGGGCGTTCGGGGACCTCGGTGAGCAGCCCCCGCAGCGCCGCGGTCGCGATGCCCCGCCCCCAGTAGTAGCGATCGATGAAATACGTGACCTCCCGCTCGCCCGGCTCGCCGTACACGGCCGCGTGCCCGACCACATCGCCGTCCGCGAGCACGGTGCGGGTGACGACGTCGGGCGAGGCGAGGATGCGCTTCCAATGCGCGTCGAAGTGGGCCCGGTCCGTCGGGTCCTCGGCGGTGAAGGCGGCCATCCGATTCGACTCGGGGTCGCTCATGTGCCGGAAGAACACAGGCAGATCGCTGGGGTGCACGGGACGCAGGGAAACATCTATGGAAGCCATGGCCCGACCCTAACAACCTTGGGGGAAGGACGGGAGTGAGTCGGCCGTGACAGGGGAAGGGCTTTACGGGTTGGGCGAGTTGTGAAGCTGACCTGGGCCCGTACGGCCTGTACCCATCCTGTCCTGTCCGGGGTCTCCCGCACACATTTCGGGGAGTTGCTCGAAGAACTCGCCCCACCCTGGACGGCGGCCCGCGCGTCGGCCCTGCACGTGATGAGGGGCGGGCCCCGCAAGCGGGCCGAGGGTGCCGGACGCAAGCCGCGCCTGGTGTTTACCGACCAGCTCGCGGCCACCCCGGTCCACCTGCGGCTCGGGCTGCCACATGCCGCCCTGGCCGACTTGTACGGGGTGGACCGCTCTACCGTCTCCGCCACCATCCGCGAGGTCAGCCCCTTGCTCGCCGCGCGGGGCTTCGCCATCCCCGACCGCCCCGGTCTGCGCATCCGCACCCTGGACGACCTGTTCGTCACAGCCACTCGTCGATGGCTGCGGCTGAAAAGCCCGTCTCCCCCATTTCGGAGACATCGACAACTGGGGCACCCAGGGCAAACTTGCCCAGTTGATCTCCCCACCCCATGCGTTCCGCCCCGGGCACTGTCGCCGTGGACGCGCCGTCTAGGGTGCGGGCATGATCTCGCATAGCTATCTCTCCGAACTCTTCTCGCTGGACGGCCGGGTCGCCGTGGTGACGGGCGGCAGTTCCGGCATCGGCCAAGCCATCGCCGGGGCTCTCGCGCGAGCGGGGGCGAGTGTGGTGATCGTGGCGCGCAAGGAGTCGGAACTGGCCGCCACGGTCAACGACCTGGCGGCGGACGGCTGCCGGGCGGCCTGGGTGAGCGCCGACCTGAGCACCCGCGACGGGGTGCGCGCGGCGGCGGAGCAGGCAGCCGCGGTGTTCGGCGAGCCCGACATTCTCGTCAACAGCGCCGGGATCAACTTGCGGCCACCGATGGGCGAGCTGGACGAGAGCGTATGGGACACCACGATGGCGGTGAACCTGGAGGCGCCCTACTTGTTGGGCCGGCGGTTCGGGCCCGGCATGGCCGAGCGGGGCTTCGGGCGGATCATCCACATCACCTCCCAACAGGCGCACCGGGCGTTCGTCCAGAGCGGCGCCTACGGGGTTTCCAAAGGTGCGCTGGAGTCGCTGGCCCGCTCTCAGGCTGAGGCGTGGTCGCCACACGGCGTCACCTGCAACACGCTGGTGCCCGGCTTCGTCATGACCCCGCTCAATGCGCGGTTGTCGTCCGACCCGGAGAAGGTGGCAGCGCTGGCCGCGCGCACGATGGTCGGGCGCAACGGCCTGGCCGAGGACTTCGCCGGGGCGGCGGTGTTCCTGGCCAGCCACGCATCCAGCTACGTCACCGGGCAGGCGATCTTCGTCGACGGCGGGTTCTCCGTTCACTGAGCTCAACACCGCATGAAACCGAACGAACTGGGGGCCACTGGGTGGTGGCCCCCGGTCCAGGGCCCGTGTCATCCAGTGGGTGAGATCGTGGCCTCGGCGTGGCGACTGGATCCGCAGCCGCCCAACAGCCATGGGCCATCTGCCTCCTGACCGGTGAATCCGTCAAAAACCTCCCGCGTCCCTGGAGGTGGCGGAGCCTGGTCCTTCTGCGCGCCGGACAGCGGGCGCACAACACCTACGGCGTGTCCAGGTCATGAGCAACACATTCGACGGCCTCGTCGCGTGAGGTGAACCGCTGGGGAGCCGTCGGGGCTTCGCCGGCGGACACTGCGGCCAAGTGGCCCGCCGGGTCGACCACCGCCGTCCGCCGGCCGCCCTCCGCGAGCCGCTCCAGTCCGGACCGCAACATCGCCAGAGCCACGGTGTCGACCCCTGTCACCTGTCGCAGATCCAGCACCACGGACGCGGTCTCCTCCGTCCCCGACTCGTCGAGCGCGTGCAGCACCCGTTCCGCCGCGGTGAAGTCGAGCGCACCCTGCGCGGCGACGACGGCCACCTGCTCCCGCAGAGCACGCTCCTGCTCCCCCGTCGGGGCGGACGGCAGATCGTCGGCGGTGGTGACCAGGGTGACGGTTGAACCGGCGAGTGCCGGGTTGTGCATCAGATGCAGACTGAGCCGCTCCGAGAGCGCCCCCAGTGCTCGGCGCCCGCGCACCGAAGTGCCGGTCTGATCGAGGGGCGGACTGTACGTCGCCAGGCCGAACCGGGCCGGTCCCGCGGCGATCAGACCACCCGACACCCCGCTCTTGGCGGGCAGCCCCACCCGCAGCAGCCAGTCGCCCGAGGCGTCGTACATGCCGCACGTCGCCATCACGGCGAGCACCTGCGCGGCGACCGTTTCCTCGACGACCGCCTCACCGGTGAGCGGGTTCACCCCGCCGTGCGCGAGCGTCGCGGCCATAGCGGCGAGGTCCAGGGCCGTGACCCGCACCGCGCACTGCCGGAAGTAAGTCTCCACCGACGCCACCGGGTCGACGGGCAGCAGGCCGGTGCTGCGGATCAAATAGGCGAGGGCGCGGTTGCGGTCACCGGTGGAGACCTCGGAGGCGTACACCGCCTCGTCGACGTCCAGCTGCCGTCCGGCGAACCGGCTCAGGCAGTCCAGGATGCGGTCGAACCTCGGGGCGTCGGCGGTGTCCGGGATCAGCGCGGTGGTGACGATCGCACCGGCGTTGACCATGGCGTTGGCCGGCCGTCCGGTCGCACGTTCCAGACTGATGGCGTTGAACGCCTCGCCGCTGGGCTCGGCGTTCACCCAGCGGCACACCTCGTCGAGTCCGAGGACGGACAGCGCGAGGGCATAGACGAATGGCTTCGAAACGGATTGCATGGTGAACGGGACATCGGCCTCACCGGTGCTGTAGCGGTGGCCGTCCATACTGATCAGCGCCAAACCGAAGGCGTCAGGGTTGGCCAGCGCCAACTGGGGGATGTAGTCGATGAGTTCCCCGACCCGCTCCCCCGCGAAGCGGCTGCGCAGATCGCGCAGAACGTCCGTCACTGCATCGGCGGCGGCGCACACCTCGCCCCCCGTCGTCAGCTGCGCTCGGCCTGGGCGATCCGGGGGAACGACTTGACGCCCGCTGCCTTACGGCTGTTCGCGTGCTGGCTGACCGTCCTGCCGGGCGGGGCGTCCGCGAAGCCGAGCACCACGGAATCGAGGACCTTGCCCGACGCATCGACGAACTCCACGCGGACCGCGTAGAACGCCGGCTTGTCGGTGGGGTTGGTGACGCGGACCAGGGCGCTTCGAAACTGCTCGGACTTCGCGACCGGCAGCCCGGTCACCGACACGTCCTTCACGGCGTTGCCCTGCCCCTGGACTCCTGCCAGCTGCTTGGTCGCCCGCTGCCTGTTGCGTTCGACCTCGGCGGAGACCGAGGCCGCGAATGACTCGTGGGTACGCGGCGAGGCGCTTGCGGACGGCGACTCGGACGGCCCCGGGGACACCGTACGGGTGCTCCTGGCCGTGCCCGGCGCGGTGGTGGAGCCGCCGCAGGCGGCGGTGCCGGCGACGATCATCGCGGCCAGCAGGGCGGGGGTCAGGCGGCGGGCGGTGCGGCCGCCGAGGGTGCGCCGCAGGGGGCGGGACTGGTTCACGGACACTCCGGGTCTGCTCGGGAAAGTGGGTCGACGGCAAACGGCAGGACGGGGGACGCATCGGACGAACCCAATCCGTCGGGCTCCTCCACTCGGGTCACTCGGCGTCGTCGCCGAAGACCTCGCGGAGCCGCGCCTCGCTGAGGGTGTCCAGGTTGCTGTGGAGGAGCTCGGCCCCGCCACCGGGGAGCGCGCCGCTGATCCGGTCCGGAACTTCGTCCGTGGTCAGCAGGAAAAGCGCCGAAGTGCCGGGCGTCACCTGCTTCTTGACCTCGGCGATGAAGTCGTCGTCGATGCCGACGTCGGCCAGCTTGCCACCCAGCGCCCCGGCCGCCGCGCCGATGGCCGCGCCCAGCAGCGGCATCAGGAAAATCAGCCCGAAGAGCATCCCCCAGAACGTGCCGCTCAGGGCGCCCGCGCCGACCAGGTTGAGAAGCTGTTTGGTCTTCGGCTTGGCCTTGTCGGCCGGCCAGCTGACCACCGCAGCGTCCAGGATCCTGATCAGCCCCTCCTTCTGCAGGGACTTGAGCATGGTCTCCACCTCCTCCGCGCCCTCGGCCGACTGGAACTTCCACACGGTGAGTGTGGACATCGCACATCCCTCCTGAGGCAAGGTCAAGCAATTCGCTCATATTAGGATCAAAAGGTATGAATTGACTCGTCGAAATCACCCGCTCTGCACGGGAGTGGGCGCAATCCCCCGGAGGGAACTATGGATACGGACGCCCTGACCGCCGGCCTGCTGCGGGAGCTGCGAGCACCCAAGCCCTATCCGGCTGTGTCCCTGACCATGCCGACGCACCGACAGGCTCCGGACAACGCCCAGGACGCCGTACGGCTGCGCAACCTGCTCTCCGAAGCCGAACGGCGGCTCGATGCCGATCCCGCGGTGTCCCGGGAGGCCAGGGCGGCCATCAAGACGCAGCTCTCCCGCGCGGTCGACGAGGTGGATACGCGCCGCAGGCTCGACGGTCTGGTCATCCTGGCCACGGCGGACGAACATCAGATCTGGCTGCTCCCCCGTACGGCGCCCGAACGGGTGATCCTGAGCGACACCTATCTGACCCGGAACCTGGTGGCCGCGAAGGCCCTGGCGGAACCGTACTGGGCACTGACCGTCGCAGCCGACCACGCGACGCTATGGAGCGGAACGGTCGGCTCCGTGCGCCAGGAACAGACCGGCGGGTTCCCGCTGACGATTCCGCAGGAGAAGCCGAACCCGCAGCGCGAGGAGCAGATCGGCGACACGCCGAGCACGTTCTCCGACGAGGAGACGCGCATCTTCCTGCGCTCCGTCGACGAGAAGCTGCGTGCCGTCCTGGCCGCCGATCCGCGACCGATGTACCTGGTCGGTCTCGCCCCGGCCCTCGCCCTGCTGGACGAGGTCGGCGGGACCACCAAGCCGGCAATCGGCCGGGTCACGAAGGGGGTGCCGGCCGATGTGTCGCCGAGCGACTTCCTCAAGGAGCTCGCACCCGCTCTCGACAAACGCCGGGCGGAGGTGGCCGCGGAGGTCGCAGCCAGGCTCGACGACGCCCGCAGCCGCCGTGCCTACGCAGGTGGTCTCGACGAGGTGTGGGCAGCCGTGCGGGAGGGGCGTGCCGCTCTCGTCGCGGTGGAGGAGCAGTTCCAGCAGACCGTACGGGTCACGGACGAGCACCTGGAGCCGATGCCCGCGGACGCCGTGGGCACAGCCGACGGGACGATCCGCGAGGACATCGTCGACGAACTCGTCGAGGCGGCGCTGGACAGCGGCGCCGATGTGGTGTTCCTCGCCGACGACTCGCTGGCGGAGCACGGGCGGATCACGGCAGCTCTGCGCTACTGAGCAGGAGTCGCCGAGCAGGGCAAGAACCCCCGGGTGAACAGGCCCGGTGCGGGCGCGGCGGTACGCGGGACGGCGGACAGCCTCCGGTCGGCGGGCCGCAGCGCCCGCGCCGCTTCGAGGGCGGAGAAGGCCGGGAGGCCACCCGCGGCGCGCCCAGCGACGCCGCCCCGTCGGCCCCTGACGGCGCAGACCAGGCCCCGGTGGGCGGCTGGGCTGCGATCGCGGCGCCGCACGGCTGGGTGGACGAGGACACGCGCCGCTGCGCGGCTGCCCGGGCGGCCGCAAGGCCCCCCGTACCGGGGCGATCCGATGCGTGCCCCAGGAGCCGCTGGGACACTGGAGGGGGCGCCCCTGGCCCCCGTCCCGCAGAAGACACAGCACCCGGGAGAGGAAGTGACCGCACCATGCCACCCGGATCCAGTGCCAAACATGCGCGGCAGTACGAACACATCAAGGAGAGTGCGCAGGAGCGCGGAGTGAGTGAGGAGCGGGCCGAGGAGATCGCGGCGCGCACGGTACACAAGGAGAGTGCCCGCTCCGGCGAGTCGAGGACCGCGAGCGATCTGTTCGTCCATGACCTCTCGTCCGCGCGGCGCGGCAGTCCGGGCTCCCCCAGCACTGTCGAAGGCCCTACCCGCGACGAGCTCTACGAAGAGGCCAGGAAGAAGAACGTCAAGGGACGCTCGCACATGACGAAGTCCCAACTGGCCAGGGCGGTCGGCCGCTGAGCGCTCGCCCCTGTCCTTCGGCATCCGCCTCGCGGTCCGTCCGGCCAGGGCGTCGTCGGCCGTCCCAGGTCCAGTCGGCCCCAGGTCCATGTACGGGCCGGCCGTCACAGCGCAGCTATGCGGACCGGCTGCCGTCCGCCTCGGGGCCGTACCAGACCGTCGTGGCATTGCAGAACTCGCGAATCCCGTGCCCGGAGAGCTCCCGTCCGTAGCCGGAGCGCTTCACTCCGCCGAAGGGCAGCGCGGGGTGGGAGGCCGTCATGCCGTTGAAGAAGACACCGCCCGCCTGCAGATCACGCACGCACTGACGGCTGTCGTCGGCGTCACGTGTCCATACGTTGGAACTGAGACCGAAGGGGGTGTCGTTGGCCAGGGCCACGGCCTCGTCCAGGTCGGCGGCCCGGTACAGCGTGGCGACGGGACCGAAGGTCTCCTCGCGGTGGATCCGCATGGCCGGGGTGATCGCGCTGAGGACGGTGGGGGCGTAGAACCAGCCGCGGTCCAGCCTCGCGCCCAGGCCGGTGGGCCGACTGCCACCGCAGAGCACCGTCGCGCCCTGCCGTACGGCGTCGTCCACCAACTCCTCGATGTCGGTGCGGCCCTGTTCGCTGGCGAGGGGGCCGATGTCGGTGGACTCCTGCTGCGGGTCGCCGACCTTCAGAGCGCGCATTCCCGCGGTGAACTCCGCAGCGAACTCGTCGTACACATCGGTGTGCACAATAAACCGTTTGGCGGCGATGCAGGACTGGCCGTTGTTCTGCACGCGGGCGGTCACCGCTGTACGGGCGGCCTGCCGCACGTCGGCCGAGGGAAGGACGAGAAAGGGGTCGCTGCCGCCCAGTTCCAGCACGGTGTGCTTCACCTCGTCGCCCGCGATCGCCGCGACCGCGCGGCCGGCCGGCTCGCTCCCGGTGAGGGTGGCGGCGACGACCCGGGGGTCACGCAGGATGGACTCGACCGCCCCGGACCCGACCAGCAGCGTCTGGAAGCAGCCTGCCGGGAAACCCGCCCGGCGGAACAGGTCTTCCAGGTACAGCGCGGTCTGCGGGACGTTCGACGCGTGCTTGAGCAGGCCGACGTTGCCCGCCATGAGCGCGGGGGCCGCGAACCGTACGACCTGCCAGAGCGGGAAGTTCCAGGGCATCACGGCGAGGACGGGGCCCAGCGGACGGTAGTGGACATAGGCCCGGGAGGCTCCGGCGTCGGTCACATCGCCGGCCGGCGGGTGCTCGTCCGCGAGAAGTCGCTCTGCGTTGGCCGCATACCAGCGCATGGCCTTCGCACATTTCGCGGCCTCCGCACGGGCCGCCTTGACGGGCTTGCCCATTTCGGTGGTCATGGTGCGGGCGATGTTCTGCTGGTCCTCGTCGAGGAGGTCGGCGGCCCGGTTCAACAGGCGGGCCCGTTCGCCGAACCCGGTCGTGCGGTACTCCCGGAACGTGGTGTCCGAGGTCGCGAGCCTGCGTTCGATCTCCGCGGCTCCCAGTGCGTCGAACGTTTTGAGGGTCTCGCCGTTCGCGGGGTTGACCGTCGCGATGGGCATGACTGTGCCTCCTTGCCTCGGTACTTCGACCGTGCCGCGCCACGCTCCGTCGCGCAACGCGGGCGCCGGTGCGAGTAACCCGACCGGCGCGGACTGTGCGTGCTGTGAGCACGTCATCCGCGCCGGTAGGCAGGGCAGACTTCTTCGCGTACGGACCCGCGAACCGGTCCGGGTGGGGGTGCGCGCTGCCCGTTTCGTGGGGCCGGCAGCGGCGGCCGCGTCAGACGAGGGCGGGCTCGGAGACAGGCGGCAGCAGGAACTCGCCTACGCCGGGCAGCGGCGTGCGCGGCACCAGATCGGTATTGCGCGGCGCCTCGGCGTAACGGGTGAACCAGACGACCTTGCCGTCGAGTGTCCGGCAGGTGCCCCAGCTATGGCTCAGGGCCATCACGCGGCTGAGACCACCGCCGCCGGTGCTGAGCAGCCGCGGCATCTCCGAGCTGTTGTCTGCGACGGAGACCGTGAGGTGCCGTCCGGACCAGCGGAGTTCGACGACGCAATGGTTGTCGTCACCGACGTGCCGGTGGACGTTGGTCAGCAGCTCCTCCACGCCCCGGCACACCGGCCGGACGTGGAGTTCGAGGCTCCAGTGGCGCAGATGCGCGGCGACGATCCGTCGCACCTGGGTAACGCGCTCTGCCGATACCTGGAGTTCGACCAGATAGTGCCGGTCGAGTGGAACGGTCATCGTCGAGGCTCCTCACATCGAGGCCCACCTGCTTCGCCCGCTGAACCAACGACCCCCCACATACGAAGAGTGAGCAGATGTCACTGTTAGGTCACTCCTTAGGGTGACCCGGTAGGACCGGTTGCGCAACACGTCGGCCGACGGGCCGCAGCGACGGGACGGGGAAGCCTTCCCGAAAGCCCTGCTCAGCGCGGACAGGGCTGAGCAGGGCTTGCGCGCCGAGCAGTGTCATGCCCATGAGCTCACCGGCGATGTGCCACGCTTCACCGGGGGGGCAGGGCAGATACGGCAGCAGCTTGTCCGGAGTGAGCGGGAGATTGCGCAGCCGGGCTCCGGTGGCGTGCCGCACCGCGTTGTCGTTGGCGGCCGCGGCCCCGACGATGCCGATCTCGCCGATGCCCTTGCTGCCCATCAAGTTGAGATGCGGGTCGTCCTCGTCGATCCAGTGCGCCTCGATCTCCGGGACGTCGGCGCAGACCGGCACATGGTAAGAGGCGAGATCGTTCTGCGTGAAGTGGCTGAAGACGGGGTCGATCGTACTGCCCTCGGTCAGCGTCATGGCGAGCCCCATGATCATGTCGCCGATGAACTGGCATCGTACGGTACGGGAGTTGAGGACCTGTCCGGCGGCGAAGACGCCGATCATGCGGCGCACCCGGACCTCACCGGTGCGGCTGTCGACGGCGACTTCGGCAAAGTGCGCGCCGAACGCATGCCGTGCGTAAGGGGATTGCGCAGCCATCTCCTCCCCGGTGTCGGCGGTGACCGTGAGGCCGTCGTCGGGCAGGGGTCCGGTGCGATCGCGCAGGTGTCGTGCCAGGGCGGTGGACGCCTCGTGCACGGACCAGCCCCGGGAGGCCGTACCCGCGGAACCGCCGGCCAGGGGCACTTCGGGCAGCGCGCTGCTGCCGATGTCGATCCGGACGCCGGCCACGGGGCGTCCAGCTCGGGGGCGGTGAGCCGCGCCGGGGCGGAGCCGCCCTCGCCGTCCTCGGCGGCGTGGAAGGAAAGCCGTCCGCCGCTTCACCGAGCATGCCGACGGCCGAGCAGATCTGACCGGATGTGCAGGAGCCGCACCGCAGGGCGTCCCTGGCCAGGAATGCCTCCTGGACCTGATGCGGCCGGTCACCGTCGGCAAGTCCCTCGACGGTCATGGTGCGGGCCCCGTCGTGTGCGACGGCGAGCAAGCCCACAGCTGTTGGCGTGCCGGCCGTTGACGATGACGGTGCGCGCCCCGCACTGGCCGTGGTCACAGCCCTTCTTGGTGCCGGTGAGGCCGAGGTGTTCGTGCAGCGCGTCCAGGACGGTCGCACGGTGATCGAGTGTCAGGGTCCGTGCCGTGCCGTTGATGTGCAGCGCCGGGTGGATCGGTGACGGGTCTCCCCCAGCTGTCCGGAACTGTCCTCCCGCTCGCTGGTGGGATCCACTCGCCCGCACCGCTCATCACTGCGATTTTTTTCATGCCTTGTACCAGATGTGCACCAGTTTTCCGGTTCGTTGCCCCGCGCCGGTTCGGTTCTGCGCCCTACCGGCTTTCCAGCCGCAGGCGAACCTCCTCCTCCTGGTCACCGGAGACCGTTCCGACGACCTGCACCGTGAAGGCGTCGGCAAGGTGCCTCCTGAGCTCCTCGACCGCCCAGTAACCGCCCTGCACATCGACCTTCACGGGCTTGCCCAGCGCGACGGGAACCGAGACCACCCGCGCCTCGGACACGTCGACGGTCACGGTCCATACCGTGGGGCGCTTTCCCGCCAGGTCCTGCGGCACGTCCGTCAGGGCCCGGTCAGTGGCGAAGGCGGCCCGCAGGACGTCGAAGACCGTTCGTGCGTCATCCTTCGCGCATCCGCTGATGGCGACCGACACCTCCTTTCCGTGCCAGCTCTCCTCCGTCTGCGACTGTGTGCCGTTCACCGGGGTTCCTTCCGCTCGGAGTTCTGCCGTACGTCCCCACGTTGGGGACCGACGGTGTGGACCGGATCCTCGGCGGACGCGACGATCCCGAATCGTGTGCGGGGTGAATCTGCGAGCAGCGCCAGTCCGGCGCCGACGGCGGACGCCCGGCGGTTTCCGAGCGCGGCTGCCCCTCGCGGCGCCGGCCGCGGTGAGCGGGCGGGCGGAGCGAAGCAGTGTCCCGGCCCGCCCCTCGTGGTACATCTCGGCGGCGACCCCGGGTGTGCGCGGGCCGCAGGGAATCCGTCGTGTCCCGCTTCCGTGTCCTGCGCCGGCTCTCGCTCTCCCGGTCGCCGACCATGTCCCTGGCCGTCTCCAGGTCGAGCGGCCCCCCGTTCGTCGCGTGCGGGCACCGGTGCAGCACCTGCTGGCGGCGCGAGGGCCCTCGGGGTCGTCCCCGACCTGTAGGACCCGGTCGTCCTCGACATACACCTGCCGGCCGCGGCCGACCGCGCAGTAGGGGCGGACGGGCCGCACCACCCATCCGGAGGCCGCGGTCCGCGACCGGATGCCCTCCGTACGCCGCGACATCGCCGTACGCCCTCTGCCCAGCGGATCGCCGCTGGTCAGCTGTCGGCGGACCGGCCAACCGCCGATCGGATTCGGCACTGCCATCGCATCCCTCCGGCGATTCGGGAACCCTCTCCAGGCTCACCCCACGGCTGGGTGTCGGCGACACGAAGGGGACGGCGGCGGATGGGCCCGGCGGCGAAACCCCTGCCGCCCGATCCGACGGGGGCTCCGTCCGGGCAGGCCGCTCTGCCAGGGGAAGGAGCTGCGTGTCCACCGCTCGGTCATCGAGGCCGCTGAGCAATGAAACACTTTTCGCCTTATATCCACTTAAAACATGAATTGACAGCTATTGTCGAGTGACGACCGTATGCCGGGGTATCCGGCATGCATGGACGTTTCGAACGGAGCCCTCAATTCCTTGGCCCTGCCCCTCGCAGTCGGGCGGGACACGACCGAGGTGGTGATGCCGATTGTCGGAGTGGTCCTGGTGGCCGTGCTGATCGGTGCTGTCTGGCTGGGAAAGCGGCGCCGGGCCGAGGAACTGCCGCCGCCGCGACCGGACGAGCAGCCGCCGCGGCCGGACCACCGGACGCACCTGGAAGAACGCGACATCCACGGCGACGACAGCTTCCCGGCCGACGGACGGGGACTCTGGCCCTACGAACTCGGTGACCACGGGAACGAGCCCATCCGCCGGGACACCGACGAGCCACGCGACTGAACCGGAATCCCAGGAGTGGCCGCAGGCCGACCACGTCTTCCCCGACATCACACCTGCGCCCCCGCCGGGCCGAGTGTGACCTGCTCGCCCGCGGCAGCGGGACCGCTCCGGCGCGTGTTGCGGGAGTTGCCGACCGAAGTGAGGCTGGTAGAGGCGCGACGGCCACCGGCACACGCATGCCGCAGACCCGACGAAGGCAGTGGGACCATGACCGGAAGCAAACCCAGGACGGTGTCCGCGCCGGCTGCGCTCACAGGGTCGGCTGCTCCCTGCTGGGTCAACCTCATGACCCGCGACCTGGAATCGGCGCAGGCGTTCTACAGCGCCGTACTGGGCTGGACCTTCCGTGCGGGCCAGCTGGGCCAGGAGTTCTCCGTGGCGCGCCGCGACGAGGTGCCCGTGGCCGGCATCGCGGCGGTAGCGACGGCCTATCAGGTCGCCGTCGCCTGGACGCCCTACTTCTCCGTCCGGGACGCGGACGTGACCGCCGCACGCATCCGCGAGCGCAGCGGAACGGTCGCGGTGGGTCCGCTGGCCCTCGGCAAGGGGCGCGGGGCGCTGGCAGCGGATCGCGACGGCGCCGTGTTCGGATTCTGGGAGCGCACCGCGCCGGCGACCTCTCCCCCGGCGCCGGACAACTACTCCCACGCCTGGCTCCGGCTGCGCACCAGGAGCGCCTTCGAGGCGGCGATCTTCTATGGCGAGGTCCTCGACTGGGCGACCGGACGCCCCGGCTGCTGCGAGGTGTCCTACGCGAAGGACGAGGTCATCGTGGAGTGCGGCGGCAAGCAGCTCGCCCGCATCAGCTCCGGGGCGGTCGAGGCGGCACCCGATCCGATGATCCGTCCGCACTGGCAGGTCCACTTCCCGGTGGACGATGTGGCGGCGGCGGTGGCGGCGGCGCGCGAGCACGGGGGGTCGGTCGTCGAGGAGCGGTCGACGAGCGAGGGCAGCGAGGCCACGCTGCTGGATCCGGACGGTGGACTGTTCACCGTCACGGACGTCCGGAACCCGGCCGCGGACGTCGTGGAGGTCACGGAGGCTCCGGAGGACACGTAGACCGGCTGGGAAGGAATGATTCCGTATCCCCTTCCCCGTACTCACTCGACGGCCCGGCACCGACTCGCCTACGATCTTGGGTACGGCATCGCGCGTCGGTCACCGGCCGGGTGAGGCGTGGAGGTGCCCGTGAGATGCCCGTTGGAGGCATTCCACAGTGTCAGTCGAGTTGAATCACACCATCATTCACGCCCGGGACAAGCGGGAGTCCGCCGAATTCCTGGCGAACATCCTCGGTCTGGAAATCGGCGCGGAATGGGGTCCGTTCATCGCGGTCGCCACCGCGAACGGGGTCACGCTGGATTTCGCGACCATCCCCGCCGAATCGATCACCAGGCAGCACTACGCCTTCCTTGCGTCGGAAGCGGAGTTCGACGCCGCATACGCCCGCATCAAGGAACTCGGGATCACCTACTGGGCCGATCCACACCAGAAGCATCCGGGCGAGATCAACCACAATGACGGCGGCCGGGGTATCTACTTCCTCGATCCCGCCGGCCATGCCATGGAGATCATCACGCGTCCCTACGGCGGCTTCGCCTCGTAGCGGGGCCCGGCACACGAGGGGTTCGGCCGGGACCGGGTATCCGGGTCCCGGCGGGGCCTTCTGCGGTCCGTCAGCCGACCGGGAGCATCAACTCGGGCCGGTCCCACATCACGGCCGGCGGCCGGGCGGTCTCGGTGCCGGTCCGCCGAGCGCCCACACTGCGGTAAAAGCCTTCGGCAGGCGGATGCGAGACGACGCGGACGCCGGTGAGGCCGGCATTCCGCGCCTCGCCGCGCAGATGCTGGATGAGCAGGCGGCCGATCCCGAGGCCCTGAGCATCGTCGGCGACGAACATCAGGTCCAGTTCCGGCGGGTCGAGGATCAGCGAGTAGAACCCGAGCAGCCGACCGGAACCGGACTCCGCCGACTCGACGGCCGCGAAGACCCGATGGGTCTCGATGTAGTCGGCTCCCACCCGGTATCCGGCGACCATGGGCGCGTAGGGCCCCTCGTAGGCGCGGGAGTTCCTGACCAGCCGGGTGAGACGCTTCGCGTCGCCCGCCGTCGCCCGCCGGACCCGCACCGCGCCGCGGCCCACCTCGCCACTCGACGACGTAACACTCGATCTCATAGAGGGAGTATTACGCATCAGTGGACGGGCCGCCGCCCTGGCCCGAGCCGCGTCCGTCACGCCACTCCCCGACCACCGCGTCGATGTCGAACGGGCGCAGATTCAGCAGCGGCCCCGGGGGCGGCCGCCGGATCGCCGCCTCGATCTTCTCGTTGACCTCGGTGAGCATCCGGCGCACCTCGGCCTCCGAACGGGCTCCGGGCACCGCCTCGCGCACGTCCTCCGCCTCCTTGCGCAGGGCCAGGGCCGGCGGGAGCATCGACACGCCTTCGCGCTGCATCTTCGCCTTGATCCACCAGGCTTCGTCGTACGGGCGGTCGATATCGGGCAGCGGCTTGCCGAAACCCGGCAGTTGGGAGAAGTCGCCACGCTCCTCGGAGTCGCGGATCTGCTTGTCGACCCATGATTCGAAGCTGACGCCCGGGGGTTTGCGCTCGGTCACCGTACGCCCCTCTCGGAGAACCCATGATCCCGTCCCCCACGATACCGAGGACCGGCCCCTCAGTGCTGGTGCCCGCTGCTCGCCTCGGTCCGGGCGCTCACCGAGGGCTTCACCTCGACCGTGAAGGCGGCGGTGCGGACCTTCCCCTCGTGCTGGAAGTCGAGGAACAGGCGGTAGGTCCCCGCGCTGGGCGCCGTAGCCGTGAAGGAGACCACCGGTCCGGGACCGCCGTCGTTCGGGTGGACGTGCAGATAGGCGAGGTCCCCCGAGCGCAGGGCGACAAGGTGCCCGTAGGCGCCGAGATAGGGCTGCAGATCGGTGACCGGCTTTCCGTTGCGGCTGATGGTCATTTCGAGTTCGCTCTCCCGGCCGGCCCGGAGTTCGCCACCGAGGGCGACCCGGTAGCCCTCAACCTCGGCGGTGCTGCGGGCGGCCGGTGGAGCGGCGGGGCGATAGGCGCCGGAGACCGGGAGGTCCGCGCCCAGCGTGACGTTCCTGGCACCTTCGGCGGCCGGGGTGAAGTCCGCAAATGCCCGGTAGTCACCGGCTCTCGGCAGATCGACGGAGGTCGACCAGGTGCCGTCGGCCGCGCGGACGGGGTGCAGATGCCGGTACTCGGTGAGGTCGCGCGAGGCAAGGATGAAATGCAGTTCCTTGCCGTGCTCACGCCGGAAGGCAGTGACCTTGCGGCCGGCGTCGTCCTCGATCGCGAACCGGATCACGGTCCGGCCGCCCACGGCGACCTCGGGTGAGTCGAGCGCCAGCGTGTAGCCGTCCTCGGATATCTGCAGTCCGCCGGGCCCGTGCTCGGCCGCGCCGTCCCGTCCGGTGGCGCCATGACCGCCGTGCCGCTGCGGCGCGTGAGCGCCGGTGGAGACCATCGGGTCGACCCCCTTTCCGACGCCGTACGCCGCCCCGAAGGTCGCAGCAAGCGCGGCGGCAAAGACGGTGATCTTCAGTCCGTTGTTCATGACGGCCTCCATCGACAGGGAAGCGGGCGCTTCCGGCAGGCCAACAACATACCCCCTAGGGGTATGTTGTCAACCCAGGGATGCCCTGTCGACGGCCGGTTCCGGGATCAGGCGGAGACCACGAGCCGGCTCCGCAGCCGCTCCACAACGGGCTCGGGGATCCGCAGCCCGTTGCGCACATATCCGTCGAGCCCACCCCACCGCTCGTCCATGGCATCCAGGGCGACATCGAGATAGCGGGGGCGGACCTCGATGATCGCGGCGGCGATCTCCGGGTCGCCACCTGCGTCCAGAAAGCCCTGAACATACGGGCGGAAGGCAGCCCGCACCACCGGATTCACGGCAAGGAACTCCGCACGTACGACCTCGCGCGAGGCCCCGACCATCAGCAGGAGCAACGCGGTGGCCCAGCCGGTTCGGTCCTTGCCCGCGGTGCAGTGGAAGAGCACCGGACGGGCCCCGTCGTCCGCGGCCGTCTCGACGAAGGCCCGGTACGCGGCCGAGGCACCCGGCGACAGCACCATCTGCCGGTATGTCTGCGCGAACAGCCCCTCGGCCTTTCCGCCGCCGAGCAGTTCGTCCGCGGCCACCCGGTCGGCGAGCAGCGCGCGCAGCCGGGCGGGTGCCACGCCCGGGTTGTCACCAAGGACGTCGGCGACGAACAGCCGGGCTCCCGGAGGCAGCCGGTCCGGAGCCGCCATGCGCTCATCTGCGGTCCGCAGGTCGACGACCGTACGGATACCGAGGGCGGTCACCGCCGGATCGCGCACCGTGTCGAGCTCACTGAGCTGACCGGAGCGCACTACCGCACCGGGCCGGACACGGCGGTCAGGACCCAGCGAAATGCCGCCCAGGTCGCGCATATTGATGACGGTGGCTGCCGGAACGGGCCTGGCGGTCTGCACGATGATCTTCCCCTCATTCCGGACACAGCTGATCAGTTGATTCGGCTCGGCCGAATCAACTCGCAGGCTGCCGGGAGATCGACAATAGGAAACGCCGGGAACGGGGCAGTGGGCGGCGGCCGGGTCAGCCTGCCAGAATCTTCGCCTTCTGCGCCTCGAACTCGGCTTCGGTCAGAACGCCTTGCTTCTTCAGCTCGGCCAGCCGTTCCAGTCGGTCGAGGAGGTCGTCCGCCGCAGGCGCGGACGGCGCCACCTGCTGCTGCATGGCCTGTTGCTGCTGTACGGCCCGCTGTTCCTCCACCTGTTGCTGTGCGACAGCTTCCTGGGCTCCCCACTTCTCCTGCTGATGCCTCTGGACCCGTCCACCGACCGCCGATGCGGTTCCGGCGACGACGGCTGTGCGCGCCACGGCGCCCAGCAGTCCCGGTCCGCGGCGGTTCATGCCCGGTCCTCGGAAAATCGGCATGATGTACGCCCCTTCCAGTGCGATGCGGCGATGACGACGGTCGGCGGGCGGGGCGGGTTCAGCCGGCGGAACCGGCGGCGGCCACGGCCGCTTCCGCGACGTCGGCCGGGATCCGCTCATGGGCCACCAACTGGCCGCCCGAGGCGCGAACGGCCTCCGTGAGCGGTACCGCCCACAGGTCCTCCCACACGATCAGCGCGGCGGAGCTGCCCCGGGGCACACTCTCCCCGAGGGCGCGGATGTCCTCGCTGTTCAGCAGGCCGCTGACCACTCCCTCGACCGGCTCGAAGGACACCAGGTCATCAGGGTCGAGGTCCTCCAGTTCGACCATGTCGAGCGTGCCGTCCTCGGCGCGGTACACAAACGTGAGGTCGAGGATTCGCACCGCCTTCGAGGCGACCACCTCCGCCAGCGCCGGCGCGATGGCCCCGGTGAAATGACTGCCGGGGAATGCGACGACGACGTACTCCACTGGTCCCACAGCCACGGGCGTTTCCTCTCCTGAAGGATGGAATGTCAGCAGCATAACTTCGGTCATTTAGTGCCGCACTGTGACAATCTGCCCCTGGCGGCGACCTCTTCGGCCGCCACGGGCAGAGAACGACGGGGGCTACCCCGGTCGCCTTGACGCCGATCCACGCGGCCGTACCTGCGGTGAGCCCCCGTTCGGCGGCTGTTCCGGGGGTGAGGGGGTGACCTCGGCGACCGGATCCGATGTCTCGGCGGAGACCATCAGCCGCCCGTCGCGGCGGGTTGTATCGGGCAAGCCCCCGGCAGGCGTGCACCGCCCACCCGATCACGTAGGACCGTATGTGCGACAAGATATTCGGAATTATCTTGCACATGCAATGCAGGCAGCAGATCCATGGAGCACATGCCAGCAGGGGTCGAGGAAACACCAAGGTCTTGACGGAACCCGACTACGCCACTGTCCGTACCGGATCAAGCGCGTTGGGAGAGGGCAAGGTCACAGGCGGTCCCCCTGCTGCTCATCTGAGCCTTCGCCTAGCATCCAAGCATGACGGTCCTGCCTGCTGACGGGCTTTCGTTGGCCGCCGAGTTCCCTGATCCAGCCCATGAACAGTGGCAGAGCCTGGTCGAAGGTGTGCTGCGCAGGTCGGGCAAGGATGTTGCGGGTTCGGCCGCCGAGGAAGCGCTGTCCACCACGGTGGAGGACGGGCTCATCACCCGCCCTCTCTACACCTCGCGCGATGACGCGCCCGATGCCGGATATCCGGGCTTCGCCCCCTTCACCCGCGGCAGCAAGGCCGCGGGGAACGCGGTGAGCGGCTGGGACGTAAGGCAGTGGCACAGCCTGACGGATCCGGCCCGGCTCAACGAGGCCGTGCTCACGGATCTGGAGAACGGTGTCACGTCGCTGTGGCTGACCGTCGGCGGTACCGCGGGTGTACCGGTGTCCGGTCTGGCGCGGGCACTGGACGGTGTCTACCTCGATCTGGCTCCCCTCGCGCTCGACGCGGGCGGTGAACTCGACGCCGCGGCAACAGAACTGCTCCGGCTGTATCAGGCGCGCGGGGTTGCCGCGGCATCGGTGCGCGGCAGTCTCGGCGCGGATCCGCTGGGGCAGGCGGCCCGCAGCGGCGTTGCTCCGGATCTGACCTCCGCCGTGCACTGGGCGGAGCGGTGCGCGAAGGAGTACCCCGGGCTGCGGGCCCTCACGGTGGACGCGCTGCCATACCACGAGGCCGGTGGCTCGGCCGCCCAGGAACTGGGCAGTTCGCTGGCCACGGGTGTGGCCTATCTGCGGGCGCTGACCAGGGCGGGGCTCTCCGTCGAGGCGGCCTGCGCGCAGGTGGAGTTCCGGTACGCCGCGACGGCCGACCAGTTCCTGACCATCGCCAAGCTGCGGGCGGCACGCCGGCTGTGGGCGCGGGTGGCCGAGGTGTGCGGGGCTTCGGGCGCCGGTGCGCAACATCAGCACGCGGTGACGTCGCCGGTGATGATGACGCGTCGCGATCCGTGGGTGAACATGCTGCGGACGACGCTGGCGTGCCTGGGCGCGGGAGTCGGCGGGGCCGACTCCGTCACCGTGCTGCCGTTCGATCACGCGCTGGGTCTGCCGGACGCGTTCGCCCGGCGCATCGCCCGCAATACATCGACGATCCTGCTGGAGGAGTCGCATCTGGCCCGGGTCATCGACCCGGCGGGCGGCTCCTGGTACGTGGAGCGACTGACCACCGAACTCGCCGGCGCGGCCTGGGCGTTCTTCCAGGAGATCGAGCGGGCGGGCGGCCAGGCCGCGGCGCTGGCCTCCGGCCTGGTCGGTGAGCGGCTGGCCGCCACCTGGGCGGCGCGCAGCAAGGATCTGGCGCGGCGCAAGGAGCCGATCACCGGGGTCAGCGAGTTCCCGCAGCTGACGGAGCGTCCGGTGGAGCGCGAGACCGCTCCCGGCACCGGTGCCACGCCGGCCGGCCTGCCAGTGGTCCGTCGTGACGAGGCGTTCGAGGCGCTGCGCGCGCGGTCGGACGCCCATCTGGCGGCGACGGGCAGCCGCCCACGGGTGTTCCTCGCCGCACTCGGACCCGCGTCGGCGCACACCGCGCGGGCCACGTTCGCCGCCAACCTGTTCCAGGCGGGCGGGATCGAGCCCGTGCACGACCCGGTGTCGGTGGACGCGTCGACGGCCGTCGGAGCCTTCGCCGCCAGTGGGGCCGGTGTGGCGGTGCTGTGTTCCAGCGACGCGCTCTACGCGGAGCAGGCCGGTGCCGTGGCCTCGGCGCTGCGCGCGGCCGGTGCGCAGCGGGTGTTCCTCGCGGGCCGGCCCGCCGAGTATCCCGATGTCGACGCGTACGTCTTCGCGGGCTGCGATGTGGTGGCCGTGCTCTCCTCCGTTCTCGACCGTATGGGTGTGGCGTAATGCGGATCCCCGACTTCTCCGACATCGAACTCGGGCCGGGCACCGGCGCCGAGGGGTCCGAGGACCAGTGGCGCACAGCGGTGAAGAAGTCCACCGGCGACCCCGACGGCGATCTGCTGTGGGAGACGCCGGAGGGCATCTCGGTCAAGCCGCTGTACACCGGGCGTGACCTGGAAGGACTCGACTTCCTCGGCACGTACCCGGGTCTGGCCCCGTATCTGCGCGGTCCCTACCCGACGATGTACGTCAACCAGCCCTGGACGATCCGCCAGTACGCGGGCTTCTCCACGGCCGAGGAGTCCAACGCCTTCTACCGCCGCAATCTCGCGGCCGGGCAGAAGGGACTCTCCGTCGCCTTCGACCTGCCGACCCACCGCGGCTACGACAGCGACCACCCGCGGGTGACCGGCGATGTCGGCATGGCAGGCGTGGCGATCGACTCGATCTACGACATGCGCCAGCTGTTCGACGGCATTCCGCTGGACCGCATGACGGTGTCGATGACGATGAACGGCGCGGTGCTCCCCGTACTCGCGCTGTACATCGTGGCCGCCGAGGAGCAGGGCGTACCGCCCGAGAAGCTGGCCGGGACCATTCAGAACGACATCCTCAAGGAGTTCATGGTCCGTAACACCTACATCTATCCGCCGAAGCCCTCGATGCGGATCATCTCCGACATCTTCGCGTACACCTCGCAGAAGATGCCGCGCTACAACTCGATCTCCATCTCCGGCTATCACATCCAGGAAGCGGGTGCGACGGCCGATCTGGAGCTGGCATACACCCTCGCGGACGGGGTGGAGTATCTGCGGGCCGGGCGGGACGCCGGTCTCGATGTCGACGCGTTCGCACCGCGGCTGTCCTTCTTCTGGGCCATCGGCATGAACTTCTTCATGGAGATCGCGAAGCTGCGGGCGGCCCGGCTGCTCTGGGCGAAGCTGGTCAAGGAGTTCGAGCCGAAGAACGCCAAGTCCCTTTCGCTGCGCACCCATTCGCAGACATCGGGATGGTCGCTCACCGCGCAGGACGTGTTCAACAACGTCACGCGGACCTGTGTGGAGGCGATGGCCGCCACTCAGGGGCACACCCAGTCGCTGCACACCAACGCCCTCGACGAGGCCCTGGCGCTGCCGACGGACTTCTCGGCGCGAATCGCCCGGAACACCCAGCTGCTGCTGCAGCAGGAGTCCGGTACCGGCCGGGTCATCGACCCGTGGGGTGGCAGCGCGTACGTGGAGAAGCTGACGTACGACCTGGCGCGTCGGGCCTGGCAGCACATCGAGGAGGTCGAGGCGGCGGGCGGGATGGCGCAGGCCATCGACGCGGGCATCCCGAAGCTCCGGGTGGAGGAGGCTGCGGCCCGTACGCAGGCCCGGATCGACTCCGGGCGGCAGCCCGTGATCGGGGTCAACAAGTACCGGGTGGAGACCGATGAGCAGATCGATGTGCTCAAGGTCGACAACTCCTCGGTGCGATCGCAACAGATCGAGAAGCTACGGCGGCTGCGCGCGGAGCGCGACGAGGGCACCTGCCAGGCGTCGCTGCGAGCACTGACGGCGGCTGCCGAGCGCGGTCCCGGCCCAGGCCTCGACGGCAATCTGCTGGCGCTCGCGGTCGACGCGGCCCGCGCGATGGCCACGGTCGGCGAGATCTCGGACGCACTGGAGAAGGTGTACGGGAGGCACGCGGGCCAGATCCGTACGATCTCCGGTGTGTACCGCAACGAGGCTGGGGAGTCACCTTCCGTGGACCGTACCCGGACGCTGGTCGACCGGTTCGAGGAGGCGGAGGGGCGCCGTCCGCGCATCCTGGTCGCCAAGATGGGCCAGGACGGCCATGACCGGGGTCAGAAGGTGATCTCCACGGCCTTCGCCGACCTGGGCTTCGACGTCGACGTCGGCCCGCTGTTCCAGACGCCGGCGGAGGTGGCGCGGCAGGCGGTCGAGGCCGACGTTCACATCGTGGGTGTCTCCTCGCTGGCGGCCGGGCACCTCACTCTCGTGCCGGCGCTCCGTGCGGAGCTGGCCGCCGAGGGCCGTGACGACATCATGATCGTCGTGGGTGGGGTGATCCCGCCGCAGGACGTCGAGGCGCTGCACGAGGCGGGTGCGACCGCCGTGTTCCCGCCCGGCACGGTGATCCCCGACGCCGCCTTCGATCTGGTGACGCGGCTCGGTGCCGCGCTCGGCCATGAGCTGTGAGCCGCTGACCCGATGGCTCCGACAATCGATATCGACAGCTATGTGAAGGGAGTGCTCGACGGGAAGCGGGCGCACATCGCGCGCGCCATCACTCTCGTCGAGTCCACCCGCCCCGATCACCGGGCGCTGGCCCAGCAGTTGCTCCGCGAGCTGCTGCCGCAGTCCGGTAACGCCCGGCGCATCGGCATCAGCGGGGTGCCCGGGGTCGGGAAGTCCACTTTCATCGACGCGCTCGGCACGATGCTCACCGGGCTCGGGCACCGGGTCGCGGTGCTGGCGGTCGATCCGTCCTCCAGCCGCACCGGCGGCTCCATCCTGGGCGACAAGACCAGGATGGAAAGGCTCGCAGTCGATCCGGCGGCGTTCGTACGCCCCTCCCCCACCGCCGGGACGCTGGGCGGGGTGGCCAAGGCGACCCGGGAGTCCATCGTGGTGATGGAAGCCGCAGGTTACGACGTGGTGCTGGTGGAGACGGTCGGCGTGGGCCAGTCCGAGACGGCCGTGGCCCAGATGGTCGACACGTTTCTGCTGCTCACGCTGGCCCGTACCGGCGATCAGCTGCAGGGCATCAAGAAGGGGGTCCTGGAGCTGGCGGACGCCATCGCGGTGAACAAGGCCGACGGTCCGCACGAGCGGGACGCGCGTGCGGCGGCCCGTGAACTGGCGGGCGCCCTGCGGCTGATGCACCCGGCCGACGCGGCGTGGAATCCCCCGGTGCTGACGTGCAGCGCCCGTGAATCGACCGGTCTCGACACGTTGTGGGAGCGGCTGGAGCAGCACCATGCACTGCTGGACTCGACGGGGCGGCTGGCCGCGAAACGGCGCGAGCAGCAGGTCGACTGGACCTGGACGATGGTGCGGGACGAGCTGCTGGACAGTCTGCGCAGCCATCCGGACGTCCGCACCCTCGCGCCGGCTCTCGAACAGCGCGTGCGCGACGGCGAGTTGACGGCGACACTCGCCGCCGAGGAGATCCTCGCCGCGTTCCGGGGCAAGGCGCGCAACGGCTGATCCGCGATTCTCCGGCCCTCACCCCGCCGTGCGGTGCATGGTGAGGGCCAGGTGGACCTGGAGCTTTTGGTCGCCGTGGCGCCACTGCGGGCCGAGGTGCGCGGAGATCCGGTCGATGCGCTGGTACAGCGTGTCGCGGCGGCGGTGGGCGGCGAGCCGGGACCGTATCTCCAGGGCTTCGCCGACCAGTTCCGGTTCGGCGCCGACCGCGCGGAACGCCGCCTCGTCGGCTTCCTCGTCCCCGCTGCCTGAACCTTCCCGGCAAAGCAGAACGCCTCGGCATAGCATGACGTGTTCACGTATCAGCACAGGGAGAGCAGGCACATGGAATTCCGCCGACTCGGCCGCAGCGGTCTGACGATCAGTGAGATCGCCTACGGAAATTGGATCACCCACGGCTCCCAGGTGGAGGAGGACGCGGCCGTCGCCTGCATCCGCGCCGCCCTGGACGCCGGAATCACCACCTTCGACACGGCGGACGTCTACGCCGAGACCCGCGCCGAGGCCGTCCTCGGCCGGGCACTCAAGGACCAGCGCCGCGAGAGCATCGAGGTGTTCACCAAGGTCTACTTCCCGACCGGCCCGGGGCAGAACGACCGCGGCCTGGGCCGCAAGCACATCCTCGAATCGATCGACAACTCCCTGCGCCGGCTGCAGACCGACTACGTGGACCTGTACCAGGCCCACCGTTACGACCACTCCACGCCGCTGGAGGAGACCATGGAGGCGTTCGCCGACGTGGTCCGCTCCGGTAAAGCCCTCTACATCGGCGTCTCCGAGTGGACGGCCGACCAGCTGCGCGCCGGACACCGGCTGGCCCGCGAGCTGAACGTTCCGTTCATCTCCAACCAACCGCAGTACTCGGCGCTGTGGCGGGTCATCGAGGCCGAAGTGGTGCCCGCCTCCGAGGAACTCGGCATCGGTCAGATCGTCTGGTCGCCGATCGCCCAGGGTGTGCTGACCGGCAAGTACAAGCCGGGGGCCCAGCCTCCGGCCGGCTCTCGGGCGACCGATGAGAAGGGCGGTGCGGACTTCGTCGCCGGGTGGCTCCGCGACGACGTCCTGGAGCGCGTCCAGCAGCTGCGGCCGCTCGCCGACGAAGCCGGTCTGAGCCTTGCCCAGCTGGCCGTCGCCTGGGTGCTGCAGAACTCCAACGTCTCCGCCGCGATCATCGGCGCCTCCCGGCCCGAGCAGGTCACGGAGAACGCCAAGGCGGCGGGCGTGACGTTCGACGCGGATCTGCTCAAGGCCATCGACGACGTACTGGAGCCGGTGGTGGAACGCAACCCGGCGCTGACCGCGGGCCACGGGGGCAACGACTGAGTCGACCGGTCACCCGCGACGGGGAGGGGCCGCCGCTCCGTCGGAGCAGCGGCCCCAGGTCCTGTCGCCGAACCGCCGTCGGCGCACGCTGACAGCGGTTTGTCGACTGGACCTCGCAACTCAGGCGGGCTGAATGAGGCCGATCGCATTGCCGTCCGCGTCCTTCAGCGAGGCGGTGAGCTTGCCTCCGCCGACGTCCTGGATCGCCTGCACGGTCTCCGCACCCGCTTCGAGGAGCCCGGCCTCGATGTCGTCGACGTGCCAGTAGGCGAGCGGACCGGTCATTCCCTTGCTGTGGCCGTGGGGATCCGGACCGATGTCCTGGCCGGCGACCCGGTAGCCGACGTAGTACGGCTCGTCCCTCACGGGCTCCGTCCCCAGCAAGGTGATGAACAGGGACTTTGCCCCGGCCAGGTCCTTGACGGGGTAGATGATCGTCTTGATGCCTGCGGTCATTACGTGCTCCTCGTGTCGCGCGTCCTGCAGCCTGTCACTGCGGCGGAACTCCGTCCGTCAGTGCTATGACACGCGCCGTCGGAGCAATGTGACCGGACCCGCTGAGGAAATCCGGAGTCAGCCGCGGGCGGTCATCGACGCCGTGTGCTCACGGACCTGTGCAGGTGTGAGGTAGGCGTTTGTGTACTCGAAGTCGCGCAACGTGGCGGGATGCCTGGCCTGGAATCCGGTGCGTACGAAGTCGTCACCGGCGATCGCGTTGAGCATCCAGTTGGTCATGACGCGGGCCTTGGCCACATTGGTGCGCAGCGCCGACCAGTGATAGCCACGGGCCACGGCCTGCGCGGCGATGCCGTGCATCTCGATGCCGAGCGGCTTGGAGACCGCGTCCTTGCCGCCGAGGTCCACGACGAGCCCGAGGTCTCTGTGGACGTACGGCTTCAGCGGCTGGTGCCGCAGAGTCGCGATCAGGTTGTCGGCGAGCCTGCGTCCCTGACGCATGGCGTGCTGCGCGGTGGGCGGGCAGACCGCGCCATCGCCTTTGACCAGGTCCGGCACAGCGGCGGCGTCGCCGAGCGCGAAGACGCCGTCGAACCCCGGCAGGGTCATCTCGGGTGTTACTGCCAGCCGTCCTCGTACCGTTTCGGCGTCGAAGGTGGCGACCAGCGGGCTCGCGGCGACGCCGGCCGTCCAGATCAGTGTGCGGCAGGGCAGTACGCGGCCGTCGGTGAGCGTCACCATGTCCGGTCCGGCTTCGGCGACGGAGACGCCGAGCGACACTTCGATGCCTCGCTCGCGCAGGACTGCCAGGGCGCTGAGTCCGAGCTTGTCCCCCAGCTCGGGCATCAGCTTCGGGGCGATGTCGATCAGGTGCCACTTGATGAGCTTCGGGTCGAGCCGGGGGTATTGCCCGACGGCGTTCATGGTGAGCCGCTGCAGACACGCCGCGGTCTCGGTGCCCGCGTAGCCGCCGCCGACCACCACGAACTGCAGCCGGGAGGCCCGTTCGTCCTCGTCGTGGCTGGCGTCCGCCAGGTCGAGCTGGGCGATCACATGGTCGCGTACGTACGCGGCCTCGGCCAGTGTCTTCATGCCGCGGGCGTTGTCGAGCAGCCCCGGGATGTCGAACGTACGGGTGACGCTGCCGGGGGCGAGGACAATGTAGTCGTACGGTTCGTCGACGATCTCGTCGGTGATCTTGCGGATGACGCAGACCTTCGCCTTCGGGTCCACGCCGATCGCTCCGCCCGGAATGATCCGGGTGCGGTACCGGCGGCTGCGGCGCAGCGACAGCGCGACGGACTGTGGGGTGAGGACGCCCGCGGCCACCTGGGGCAGCAGCGGCAGGTAGAGCTGGTAAGAGAACGGGGCGACGAGCGCGATGTCCGCCTCGCCGAGGTTGAGTCCGCGCTCCAGACGGCGTACGCACTCGACCCCGGCAAATCCGGCACCGACGACGAGGATCCTGGGTCGTGCCACGGTGTTCGTCCCTTCTCGGGTCTGCGCGGTGGCCCGTACTCCTGCCCGGTCACACGCGCCCATCACCCCACATCCTCACGAACCACGTCCGACTTCGCCCGCTGAGGGCGGCGGAACGGACGACGGCGGGGAGTCAGCGGGTCAGCAGGGTGAGGGCTGTGCACGTGCCGCTGACCGCACCTGCGGTGACGACAGCGGTCACGACGCAGCGTGCTCTGAGCGCGGCATAGCGGTCGTTGTACTCACCACGCAGTTCGATGGCGCGGTCCGCGATCCGGGACAGCATCGCCCGGGATGCGGCAACCCGGTCCGCCGTGTAGACGCGTTCCACTTCCTCACACTGGGCGGTGGTGAGCCAGGGCAGCTCGCCGGTGAACCGGGCAGCCCGTCTGCGCGCCTCCTCGACCTCGGCGTTCCACAGCAGGTAGCCCTCCATCTGTGCCAGGCCGCGGGCGGCGCTGTCCTTGTCGTCGTCCATTCGTCCTCCTTTCGCCGGGGCTCCGTCACGCCGGGTTCGGCCCCGGACCCCCGGGGGTGGTGTGCGGGCGGTTCTGCGCCTTGTCGAGGGTGCGTACGGCGGGGTGGTGCAGGTCGAACGCCGGGGATTCGGAGCGGATCCGCGGCAGGGTGAGGAAGTTGTGCCGCGGCGGCGGGCAGGAGGTCGCCCACTCCAGCGAACGGCCGTAGCCCCACGGGTCGTCGACCTCGACCGGCTTTCCGTACTTGGCGGTCTTCCACACGTTGTAGAAGAACGGCAGCAGCGACAGTCCGAGGAGGAACGAGGAGATCGTCGAGATCGTGTTCAGCGCGGTGAATCCGTCGGCGGCGAGGTAGTCCGCGTAACGGCGCGGCATGCCCTCCGCGCCGAGCCAGTGCTGCACCAGGAACGTGCCGTGGAAGCCCACGAACAGCGTCCAGAACGACATCTTGCCGAGCCGCTCGTCCAGCATCTTGCCGGTGAACTTCGGCCACCAGAAATGGAATCCGGCGAACATCGCGAAGACCACCGTGCCGAAGACGACGTAGTGGAAGTGCGCGACGACGAAGTACGAGTCCGAGACATGGAAGTCCAGCGGGGGCGACGCCAGGATGACGCCGGTCAGACCACCGAAGAGGAACGTCACCAGAAAACCGATGGCCCAGAGCATCGGTGTCTCGAAGGACAGCGATCCCTTCCACATCGTGCCGATCCAGTTGAAGAACTTCACACCGGTCGGCACCGCGATCAAGAACGTCACGAACGAGAAGAACGGCAACAGCACGCCACCGGTGACGAACATGTGGTGCGCCCACACGGTCACGGACAGGCCCGCGATGGAGATGGTGGCGCTGATCAGACCGATGTAGCCGAAGACCGGTTTACGGCTGAAGACCGGGATGATCTCGGTGACGATGCCGAAGAACGGCAGAGCGATGATGTACACCTCCGGGTGGCCGAAGAACCAGAAGAGGTGCTGCCAGAGCAGTGCGCCGCCATTGGCCGCCTCGAAGACCCGCGCCCCGAACTTGCGGTCCGCCTCCAACACCAGAAGGGCCGCTGCCAGCACCGGGAAGGCCAGCAGGACCAGCACGGCGGTCAGCAGGACGTTCCACACGAAGATCGGCATCCGGAACATCGTCATGCCCGGTGCGCGCAGGCAGATGATCGTGGTGATGAAGTTGACCGAACCGAGGATCGTACCGAAGCCGGAGAAGGCCAGACCCATGATCCACAGGTCGCTGCCGATGGAGGGCGAATGGACCGCGTCGGTCAGCGGGGAGTAAGCGAACCAGCCGAAGTCCGCCGCCCCCGCCGGAGTCAGGAAGCCGGCCACCGCGATGATCGAGCCGAAAAGATACAGCCAGTAGGCGAACATGTTCAGCCGCGGGAACGCCACGTCGGGCGCGCCGATCTGCAACGGCATGATCCAGTTCGTGAACCCGGCGAACAGCGGCGTCGCGAACATCAGCAGCATGATCGTGCCGTGCATCGTGAACAACTGGTTGAACTGCTCGCTCGAGATGAGCTGCATGCCGGGGCGGGCCAGCTCGGCGCGCATGATGAGTGCCATCACGCCGCCGACGACGAAGAAAGCGAACGAGGTGACCAGGTACAACGTTCCGATCGTCTTGTGATCGGTGGTGGTCATCCACTTGATGACGACATTGCCCGGTTCCTTGCTCCGTACCGGCAGTTCGTTCGCGTACGACTCGTCTGCCTCGTCCGCCCCAGCTGTGCCCATCGTCGCCACAACGACGCTCCTTCGGTCGGTCCTTCGCGGGCGGACTCGGCACCCGGCGGGGCGCCGCTCCCACCGGGGCGGCCGGCAGGTCCCCCCGGCGCGTCGCGCCAGTTTCCTGGTGCAGCAAACCAGCCACGGGACCGACGTGGGCTGCCCGGCGCCCGCCATGGCGTGACATTCACCCATCAGGGTGTGCTGACCCGCCGCGGTGTCCGGTCCGGATCAGCCATGGGCTCGGCGGTACCAAGGGGCGGCCGGGGCGTTCGCTGCCGTGCGTGCTCCGGCCTCCGGCGGCACGAGCGTCACCGTCGGCGGGGCAACCGGTGCCGTCGATGTCACGCCTCCCCAACTCCGCTTCCGTGAGCATCCTTTGCGGTACACATGGTCCCGTGAACCACCGTGCTCACTCCGCTCCCGGGTGGCCCTCGTCGAGAAATAGCGCTGTACCGAGATCCGTGAGGCGGGCCGCCATGTCCGTCCGCTCGCCGATGCGCCCCGTGCGTGGCACGTTGTCGACCATGGTGAACATGGCGTTCACGACGATCTTCACCTCCGCCGCATCGAGACCCGGCCGGACCTCATCGAGCCGGCGGACCCACAGGGCCGGACAGTCCCGCTGCGCCTGACGCGCCGCCTCGCGCTCCTTCTCCGGGAGCCGACCCGGCTCCCCGACCAGCACACCGATCAAGTGACCCTGGTTCAGGGTGAATTCGATACACGAGCGGAGCAGCCCGTTCAGGCTCCCGTGCGGGCCGGTGGCGTTCGCGAGCGCCTGTGCGGAAGCAGCCCTCGGCGCCGTACGGGTCCGGGGCATCCGGTTGCCTCGGGGACCGGTCTACTGCCATTCGGCATACACACCGGGGTCGCAGAGTTCGAGGACGATCTCCCCCGTCTCCGGGGCAACTTCTGCCACGGGGCGCACCCGCGCACCGACGTGCACCAGGTGCGGCGCGGCGCCCACGACGCGGCACCGGAACACGAAGCCTTCGGGCAGCCGGACGAGCGACTCGTTGCGTGCTGCCTCTGTGTAGCGGTGCACCACGCTGGTCCGCACGACGACACCGAGGCCGTCACTGCGTACGGATTCCAGATCGCTCGACGCGCACACAGGGCACAGAAGCCGCCTGAAGGACGCGGTGCCGCACCAGCGGCAGTGCTGATAGATCAGTCCGGTTTGACCCTGCGCCGTCGGTGCGGCATCGATCGCTGAAACGGAATGGGACACGTCTCGACCCCCTGAACTCGGCTCGGTGCGTCAGCGTCGTGGCTCGACACAGACGCAGGCGCACCATATGGCACTGAGTGCCGAGACGTAAAGGTACCGAGTTCCTTCTCTGCGATGAGTGCCGTGACCGGCAATGTTTGCCCGCCGGGGCAAAGCTTGCCGGGAGGGGCATTACGGCCTCCCCCCGCGATGGGGAGTGGATCAGCGAGCGGCGTCGTGCGGCTTCGATGGCAAGGCGGAGGACGGAGCCGACGCGGAGGGGGCACCTCTCACGCCCTCAAGGCTGTGGGGGAGTCGGTGACCGACGACAACGCCGGAGGGGGCCCCTCCCTGCTCGAGCGAAGCCGAGAGCTTGAGGGAGAAGTCGCAGGGCGCCGGGAGCCCACTCTCTTTCACGGGGGAGGCCGTCAGTCCTCGGCGAGAGCCGACTCGACCCTCTGCACAACACGCCACATCGGCGTGCCCTTGGAGGCGACCACCACGACGACCTCCTCGCCGTCCGCGGTCGGCCCTGCGGGGCCCGCGACCTTCGCCCCCCAGACTTCCTGTACGACACCGAGGGCGTGGTCCACCGCGGCCTCGGCATCACCCTCACCACCCGAACGCAGCCACGAGCGCAGGCCGTTGTTGTGCGCGGCAACCACGGCAGCGGCGATCACCTCGGCATGCAGCGGGCCGTCCGGCGTGCCGGCGTAGCGGCCCCGCAGATATTCGGCCATCGTCCGTTCGTAGCGGCGCACCACGGACAACTCGTAGGTGCGCAGGCCGGGAACCTCCCGAGTGAGGTGGTAGCGCTGGACCGAGAACTCCGGATTCGCCGCATACATCCGCAGGACGAGCCGGGCCGCATCGCACACCGTGCTCACCGGGTCGCCCTCGTCGGCCGCCTCCAGGAGCGCGGTCATGTCGGCGAGGCAGCGCTCGTGGTCGGGGAAGACCACGTCCTCCTTGGAGGGGAAGTACCGGAAGAACGAACGCCGCCCGACCCCGGCCCGCGCAACGATGTCGTCCACGGTGGTCCGCTCGAAGCCCCGTTCCAGGAAGAGCTGGAACGCCGCTTCGGCGAGCACCTCCCGCATGGGGGGTTTCTTCACTGGTCTGCGTGCCTCGGTCATGCCGGGAACCTAACACCAATACCGACCGTTCGACACTACGTACCTTTACAGAGGGTACTGAGTTCCATAAGGTCGTCTCAGGACCCACACCCAGGTAGGAGAGCCGGCGTGAGCTTGAGGATCGTTGTCTGTGTGAAGTATGTGCCCGACGCCACGGGTGACCGGCACTTCGCCGATGACCTGACGCTG